>NZ_JAQCNX010000047.1:0-3769 GCF_036857515.1 Candidatus Rickettsia tasmaniensis
AATACATAACGCTGCTAGCGATAGCACCTATACACATAGTTAAAAACATCGATCTCCAAGCAGTTCTAATTACATTGGAAAAAGGTGCTTTAAGAACTTGTTTCTTTTTCTCAAGCATTTTAAAAATCGGTGTTTCCGATACACGCAATCGCAAGTAAAATCCTGCAAGACCCATAAATCCGCCAAGCAGAAAAGCAAAACGCCAAGCAAAATCTATATGAGAGAAATAACGTTCTATTATAATACCGATAAATGTTGCAATTAAGGTACCGGCGATATTTGAACCATGTACTAAACCTGCCGTAAAACCCGGTCTTAAATTTTGACGATGTTCAAGGATAAAAATAGCCGCTCCCGTTCCTTCACCGCTAATACATAAACCTTGAATAAGCCGCATTATAACTAGAGTTATAGGGGCATAAATCCCAATACTTGCATATGAGGGTATGAGGCCCATAATAAAGGTCGGAATAGTCATACCTAGCATCGAGATTATTAAAGCGATACGTCTACCGTATCTATCACCGATATAACCGAATAATATGCCTCCTATCGGTCTTGTCAGAAAGCCAACCGCAAATACTCCAAGGCTTAGAAGAATTCTAATGAATTCTGATTCGCCTGGAAAAAAAACTTGTAAAAGACATAATTATCGTACCTATATCCTTTGTATCCGAGCATGTTGAAACACTAGTAGAGCTTGATATTGAATATAAATTAATTGCAGATAAATATGAAATTCAATATACCCGAATTCCGACACTTGGAACAAATAAAATTTTTATTAATAGTTTGACAAATATATTGCTACGATTTATTAATAAGGTTGATACTAATTTAGTTATGAGTAGCTCTAGTACAAGAATATGTCCAAACGAATTTACTAAATGTTTGTGTAAATTAACAAATTAATAAGGAAAAGAATGGCAAGTTACTATCTATGGTTTAAGTCAGTCCATCTGATATCTGCTATATGTTGGATGGCAGGACTTCTTTATTTACCTAGAATATATGTTTATCATATCAAAGCTAAAATAGGTAGTGAGCTAGATAGTACTTTACAAGTAATGGAGCTAAAATTACTCAGATTCATTATGAATCCGGCAATGATTAGCACATTTATTTTTGGTTTAATAAATGCTCATATTTACGGGTTTGTTGCTCTTGATACTTGGTTTCACGTTAAAATGTTTGCAGTATTAATTTTAGTGATATTTCACGGTTTACTTGCAAGATGGCGAAAAGATTTTGCAAATGGTAAGAATGTCCATTCAGAAAAATTTTATCGCATAGTTAATGAGATTCCGGCTATTTGCATGATTGTTGCAGTGATTATGGTTATAGTGAAACCATTTGACTAGTATACTCTTTTTATTTAAAAGGGATTGTTAAAGATATATCGTCATTGCGAGCAGGAAATAATAACAAATGGTGGTTTTCAGTAGTCGACGTAGTAGGAGCATTGACTGATAGTAGTAACCCTGGAGCTTATTGAAGAAAACTAAAACAAAGGTTAAACGAAGAAAAAAGTGAGGTCGTGACAAATTATCATGGACTGAAATTAACTGCCACAGATGGAAAAAAATATATAACAGACTGTATAAATACAGAGTCATTACTTCATATTATACAATCTATTCCTCCAAAGGCAGAACTGTTTAAACAATGGCTTGCTAAAGTCGGTTATGAGAGGATTCAAGAAATTTCTGATCCGGAAAAATCAATTGATAGAGCAAGGGATAATTGGAAATGACACGGTCATAGCGAGAAATGGATTCAACAACGTATGATGGGGGTAGGAAACACGAAATAAATTAACTGATTACTGGAAAAATCATGAAGTAACAAAAGAGAATGAATTTGCTATATTAACTGTAAAAAAATTTGTTATAGTGAAATGCATTGAATTAGATGATCTTTATAAGAAATATTTTATTTTTTTAAGGATATAGCGAATATCGCTAATGCCAACCCATTTACGATATGAGATATATTATTTAAAAATTAAAAAATGAAATAGAAATGTCACCTAATTCAATGCATTTCACTATAAACCAAGGATTGCATCGGTTTTGTGGAAAATACTCTCACTTTTGACAGAAGTTTCAACACACCGAAATAGCATTTTGCCATTCCGGTTATGATTTTAAAAAAGTCAATTAAACTTTACTTCAGGTGGCAATGACATTAATATTGCTTCGACATTTCCATCGGTCATTAAGCCGAATTTAGTACCGCGGTCATATAGCAAATTAAATTCTACATATCTACCTCGCCTTATAAGCTGGTATTCTTTCTGCTCAGCTGTCCAAGGTAAAAATAACTTACTTCTAACAATTTCAGGATATACCGACAACAAAGCCTTACCTACGTCCTGTGTAAAGGCAAAATCCTGTTCAAAATTACCGTTATTTAAGTAATCATAGAATATTCCGCCTACTCCTCTCGGCTCTTTTCGATGCTTTAGATAAAAATATTCATCACATTGCTTTTTGAATTTAGGATAATAGCTAGAATCATACTTATCGCACGCTTCTTTAAAAGCTGCATGAAACTTTACAGTTTCATTTTCTTCCGGATAAAAAGGTGTTAAATCGCCACCGCCGCCAAACCAACTTTTAGAAGTTTCTATATAACGAGTATTAAAATGCATAGCGGGAATTAGCGGCGATTTAAGATGTGCAACTAATGAAATGCCTGTTGCAAAGAATTTCCCGTCTAGCTCTGCTCCTGGAATTTCGCTGCGGAATTCGGGAGAAAATCCACCGAATACGGTAGATATATTAACCCCAACTTTTTCAAATACTTCTCCTTTCATGAGAGACATGACACCGCCACCACCGCCGTTACGTTGCCAGCTTGAGCGTACAAACTTAGCTGGTTTTAAACCTTTGGTTTGTACATATTCTTCTTCGATTTTTTCAAATTCTTTGCACAATAAATCACGTAAATTAGTAAACCAACTACTTGTTATTTCTTTATTTTCTATGTTCATAATTATTAAGCAACGATTTAATTACTTTCCTCATCATATACATAATCACTAAAAATACGGCAGCAATGATCATAATATAAAAAGCTGGAGCATAAAATAAGCCTGTGCGCTCTACAAGCCAACGAGAAATAATAGGTGAAGTTCCGCCGAATGTCGCTATTGCAAAATTGTAGCTGAAAGCAACACCGGTAAATCGTTGTTCTGCCGTAAACAAGGATATAACGAGTATATAAGCTGTACCTGCTATGCTTCCTGCGAGCATACCAAGCATTGTAAGAGCTATAATTTGTTGCCACATCTCTTCTGTCGACATAAGTAACATGGTCGGTAAAATCAATATCAAGATAGCAACACCAACAAGCATTGCCATTTTAAATTTTCCGATAATATCGGCAGTACCGCCGGCAAGCGGCATCGCTATCATCGCAATAAATGAACTATACGCTAAATATGATAAAGCAATAGTATTACTAAGATGCATTACATTATAATAGAAAACATTTATATATGTTTTTACTAAATACATAACGCTGCTAGCGATAGCACCTATACACATAGTTAAAAACATCGATCTCCAAGCAGTTCTAATTACATTGGAAAAAGGTGCTTTAAGAACTTGTTTCTTTTTCTCAAGCATTTTAAAAATCGGTGTTTCCGATACACGCAATCGCAAGTAAAATCCTGCAAGACCCATAAATCCGCCAAGCAGAAAAGCAAAACGCCAAGCAAAATCTATATGAGAGAAATAACGTTCTATTATAATACCGATAAATG
>NZ_JAQCNX010000054.1:0-1885 GCF_036857515.1 Candidatus Rickettsia tasmaniensis
ATTTATTTTCACTCATGTGAATAGCAGATTACTTTTGTAGTTTGTTATTGGTGATAATTAGGAAATATAAAATAACAATATGAGTCAAAAGATAATTTTAAATAATTCATATTCTATTACTAAATCGCACTTATTCCATATAGTAGACCCAAGCCCTTGGCCTATCCTAACATCTTTTGCTTTACTTCTTTTGGTTATAGGCGGCGTCTCGTTCATGCATGGCTACAAATTTAATATATATATTTTATCTGCAGGAGTGGATTATAAGTTAAATCCTACTAGTTTCGATTTATTCCAAAGTATACTCCAAAGTAAATGAAGAGTAGACGAAGTTTAATTTGGAAAAGAGCAAGGAGACTATAAGGCGAGGAGCGTATACGCTCTTATTATATTTACTTACGCTTTTAACTTGAGATTACACGATGCATACAGAATTAATTTCACAATTATTTTCAGCATCTACTCACGATATAAATTTAATACGTGAGCACCGTAGCTCTTATAAGATGACGTAGCCAATTTTTCAAATTAAACGAGTATACATTATGCCTAGACCTGATTTTTCTGACCCTGACAAACAAATTCACGAGATAATTAGAGTTAATCATGCCGGAGAATATGGTGCAAAAAGAATTTATCAAGGACAGCTAAAATATATTAAATCTCAAAATGATCATATATTGATTAAAGAAATGCTTGACCACGAAGAAGTGCATTTAAATTTTTTTGAAAAAAAATTACTGGAAAAAGAAGTAAGACCCACGTTTTTATTATTTTTTTGGCATCATTACGGATTTTTACTTGGTGCTTTATCTTCCTTGATGGGAATAAAAACGGCGATGCTTATTACTGAGAGTGTAGAAGAAGTAATAGAAAAACATTATGAACAGCAAATAAATTATTTAGAAAATAAAAATTTTGAGCCAGAATTATTAAATAATATTATTAAATTTCGACTTGATGAAATTGAACATAAAAATATTGCTATAATGAATGATAGTACTGAGGCAATATTTGCAGAAATAACTAGTAAAATAGTGAAGATAATTTGTCGTATCTCTATAATTTTAAGTAAGAAAATTTAGAGTTAACAGCTTAATTAGTTGAAAAATCTAGAAATATTTTACTTCTAAGATATTAAGAAGATAATAAAAAAACATTAATAATATTATTAGAAATGGTGATGAAAAGAAAAACTTTTTTTAAATTTTTTCTTTATTTTTTGCATTTGTATTTTTTAGAATTAATAAATCTTTATTTTTATCAAACATAGCTAATACTACTCGCAATGCCTTTATTTAATTTATGCCTAAACCTAATCTAGAATTAATAAATAAAGGTGCCAGGGGTTAAGCTCCGTTGCTGTAAGACAACAACCTCCATTATACTTCATGATTTTACTCACTTATAATAATAGACCCCTGGCATAACTTAAATATTAAGTTTTGACAGATTGGTCTTGCAAAAATGGAGCTTAAACATTATTAGTGGTCTATATATTAGTTGAATAATATAAAGAGTCAAGAGATTTTAGTTGTCATTAATAATAAATAATGTAATTCTGAGTTACGGGGTATATTTTCTATATAATCTGCTTCTAGCATTTGCTTTTACATCAATAATAATTTATATTTATTTTCACTCATGTGAATAGCAGATTACTTTTGTAGTTTGTTATTGGTGATAATTAGGAAATATAAAATAACAATATGAGTCAAAAGATAATTTTAAATAATTCATATTCTATTACTAAATCGCACTTATTCCATATAGTAGACCCAAGCCCTTGGCCTATCCTAACATCTTTTGCTTTACTTCTTTTGGTTATAGGCGGCGTCTCGTTCATGCATGGCTACAAATTTAATATATATATTTTATCTGCAGG
>NZ_JAQCNX010000096.1:0-511 GCF_036857515.1 Candidatus Rickettsia tasmaniensis
AGAATGAGATAAAAAGCACACAGTCACCGTCTTCTTGCATAACTTGCTTCTAAAGGTAATTTGTGTATCACTCCGGTACTCGCATCCTCACGTACTAAAGTGTACGCTGTAGTACTGCGTTCCGTGTTTCCTTCAAATTCCTATTTATAAGCTACGTTATGGAAGATGCTGGACACTGTTTTATTTTTTTGTTGATACTGGGATTAACACTGATTTTTATACTCTTTCCCTTCCCGACGCTTTTCCCGATAAAAATAAGATAAAAAACAAACAGTGACCGACTTCTTGCATAACGTAGCTAATCCAGAGGAATTTGAAGGAAACACGGAACGCAGTACTACCGCGTACACTTTAGTACGTGAGGATGCGAGTACCGGATTGATACACAAATTACCTTTAGAAGCAAGTTATGCAAGAAGTCGGTCACTGTTTGTTTTTTATCTTATTTTTCTGATGTCATCCCCGCGGAGGCGGGAATCCAGTAAAACCTATAAAAACTTGTTTTTATAGG
>NZ_JAQCNX010000002.1:0-74019 GCF_036857515.1 Candidatus Rickettsia tasmaniensis
CTTCTTCACTTTCTACTACCTCTTCGCAAATTTTTATAAATTCAGATCGATCCATATTATAAGCTTTGATCTGTTTCTGCTTTTCAACAAGTCTCTCGGTCGGTAGCCCGTTATCGTTAATTTTATCACCTTGAACCTTAAATTACATTTTCCCTGCTGATATAACATTTTTGTAACCTATATAAAACAACCGGTTATGACTTTTTTATCTCAATTTGTTTAAAAGTTTATTCTATCCTCTAAAGGACTAAAAGGCTGAGCCGGTTTTAACAATTCCGGCGTTAATATAAATTTAGTTTTTTTCTCGATATTCGATAAAAAAGGTAAATGTAAGCTATGGGACTGCTCTATCACTGCATACTTATCCCATTCTGGATATTGCCTATTTAGATTTCCTATAGGATCAGCGGGACCATAAACCTCTATACTACCGAATTTATATTTTTTTAAAGGATATAATTCATTATCATAAAATGAACTCTTCGGATACTTATTTCGAACCGCTAAATTAGTATATATAAATTTGTTTTGTTCTTTATGAAAAATGAAAATATCTAAACAAGCTTTTTTGCATATATTATAAGCTCTCTCATAGGAAACAGTATAACCGAGTTGCTCAAATTGTGGTAATATTTGTTGCAGAAATATTTCGTCTTCATGCATAATACCGATATCTAAATCATCGTCAAAAGGAATTATGCCTTGATGTCTAACGGCTCCAAGCAGAGTGCCGCTGTCTATCCAATAATTAATATTATTCTTACCAAGTAGCTCATGAGTGTCTTTCATTAACTGATAAAGGGCAATAGCTTTTTTCTCGCTAATCCTGTATTTTTTTACTTGTTCATCACTTAAGGTTACATATCGCCAGTCATGTTCTAATATATAAGCATAAAAAAATATCCCGGCAAATATAATTAATATTAAACCTATAATATTTTTAAAGAATAATATTGACTTTAATTTTATCATCTTTCATCTCAAATTGTATTTCTTCTGCCGATGTGACGTTTTTTAAATCTTCTGCTAATTCTGCAGATAATACTATGCCGCTAACTTCAAGCAATTTTATTGGAGCTTTTATAGATAGATTCTGCTCAGCTTTGAATTTTCTGACGATATCTAGTATTTCAAGCAGCCCTTCTGCTCCTTTTGCATCGATTTCATAATTTAAGTCACTGTAATTAACCCAGCTACCTTTAACATGAATAGAATTTTCACTATATAATATTTGGTATAATTCTTCGGTAATATGCGGCATGAAAGGTGCAAATAGTTTCAGTAACGTTTGCATAACATGATATAAAGTTAATATGCTACTATATTGTCCTTGTGGATTTTTGTTTTCCTCATCATAGCTTCTTGTTTTGCTTATTTCTAAATAATTATCACAAAATACCACCCAAAAGAATTTTTCCGTCAGATGCATAGCATTTGCATATTCGTAGTTTTGTAACTCATTTGTAGCTAGCTTAACTAATTCCACTAGTTTATTAACCATCCATTTATCAAACTCGTTAGTGATTTTTTCTTTAATATCGAGTAAACTCACTTTTTTATCTTCACCTTTCAGTTTATCAAAATGTATAAAAACAAATTTAGCGGCATTCCATAGCTTGTTAACAAGCCTTTTGCCGTTTTTCATAACGTCTTCAGAATAGGCGGTATCAGCACCTAGCTTTGAATTTGCCGACCAATAACGTATCACGTCGGAACCATATTGTTCTAGCAGTTTTTCAGGAACTAAAACATTGCCCTTAGATTTTGACATTTTACTTCGATCTTCAGCTAAACACCAACCGCTTACCATGATGTTTTCCCACGGCAAAGTATTTTGGTGTAAATGAGCTTTTAAAATAGTATAGAACGCCCAAGTTCTGATAATTTCATGTGCTTGTGGTCTTAAATCCATCGGAAATAATTTATCGTGCCTATCTTTATTAACAGCGAAATCGTCAGAAATCCCATGAGTAGAAAGTTGAGGCGAAACGGAACTTGTTGCCCAAGTATCCATTACGTCATAATCAGGTTCTACTTCCTCTTTACTATAACCCATAGGTAAATCTTTTAACGGATCGATAGGCAGCTGCGTAACATCGGCATATAAGATTTTTCCTTCCTCACCTACTCTTTTAGAGTACCAAATAGGGAACGGCACACCAAAATAACGCTGCCTACTTATACACCAATCCCAACTAATGGCATTAATCCAATTCTCTAAACGAATCTTCATATTTTTAGGATGCCAATTTAACTCATTCGCTCTTTTGAGCAATTCTTCTTTATGTGATATAGTTTTAATGAACCATTGCGGTACAGTTAGTATCTCAAGAGGAGCACCTGACCTCTCGGCACATTTAACGGTATGAGTGATGTCTTCTTGTTTAATAAGCAACTCTTGTTCTTTTAAAATATCTATTATTTTTGTTCGAGCTTCTTTAATTTTCAATCCATCTATAGAAGTTTCATGTTGGAAGTCTATTGTACCTTTTTTAGTGATAATAGTTTTTAAAGGTAGATTATGCGTCTTCCACCAAGTAATATCCGTTTGATCACCAAACGGACAGCACATTACCAGCCCTGTACCTTTATCTTGTTGTACTAAAGGGTCAGCAAGCAGTGGAACTTGCTCATTAAAAAGTGGGGTTATAGCTGATTTACCTGCTAGATGCTTATAACGTCCATCGTCAGGGTGATAAAATACGGCTACGCAAGCCGGTAATAACTCAGGTCTGGTAGTGGCTATAGTAAGTGGGTCTCCTTGCTCGGTTTTAAACGTAATATAATTCATGAAAGAGATTTTTTCCTTATCCTCAATATCGGCTTGGGCAAGAGCTGTACCATCTACCGGATCCCATAAAATCGGTTGATTAGCACGATAAATTTCCCCTTTTTGTACTAAATCAAGAAAAGACATTTGTGATATTTTTCGTGATAACGGACTAATAGTTTGGTACTCTAAACTCCAATCAACCGATAAAGCTATTTGGTTAAATAGACTTCTAAACTTTTCTTCTTCACTTTCTACTACCTCTTCGCAAATTTTTATAAATTCAGATCGATCCATATTATAAGCTTTGATCTGTTTCTGCTTTTCAACAAGTCTCTCGGTCGGTAGCCCGTTATCGTCAAAACCCATAGGATAAAAGATATTTTTACCCATCATACGCTGAAAACGTACAATAAAGTCGGTTTGCGTATAGCTATAAACATGACCGATATGTAACTGCCCTGAAACTGTCGGAGGCGGAGTATCGATTACATAGGTTTCTTCTTTTGCAACGTTTGGATTATAAGCATAAATTTGTTTCTCTTGCCAAATTTGCTGCCACTTTTTTTCATTTTCGGTAAAATTATAATTTTTTGGAAATTCTTTCATAGATTTTGTAGTTGATTCAAGAATATTATTATAAAGGTTATATGTGATTATGACAATAGATGCTTTGCTTTGGGAGGATATGGATATTTAGGATTTGTGCAAGTGGTGCTTGCATGATTAATTACTTATTTACAATTGAGCGAACAAAAGTTTCTTGAAGACCTATAATTTTGGCAATAACAGGAATTTTAAAGTCCTGACTGAACATTTCCTTTGCTATAATTACTGCCTTATTATGTTCGCCCTCAGCTTTGCCTATCTCAATACCCTGCACCTTCCTTCATCTCTATATGTATCAGCGATAGTTTTCATAATAGTATCCTTATCTTGCGGTAATAGATGTGTATCCAATACTTCTACTAATTCCGGTTGTTTTTGTTTTGATAATTTTGCGTTAGTATACCATAAGAACGATCTTAGGTAAATATAACCTTTTTCTTTATCCAATATTTTAATATGCTTAAACTCTGTTAAAAACTTCTCCCATAGTTTTATCATATCCTGCATATGGATATGCTGTATCATATATTCTAGCATACCTAAATGTTTTTTCTTAACGATTTCATCATCTGTCATAGCTTGCAAATCTACTAATTGATAATCTTCCGCTATTAATTTCTTTGCCATCACACTATCAGTAAATAAACTCCACAGATTTCTTGGAGCATTATAAATTTCTTTACCGTTGTAAATAACTAAATTATAAACTAGCGGCAATTTATCCTTTCCTTGCTTATGTCTTTTACATAATAATAGTGTATATTTCCATAACCGCAAAGCCGTCCAATAATCAATTGTTGATTGGGCCTCTACTAATACATAAACAAATGCTTCTTCTTTATTATTGGTGCTAATTTTATATGTTATATTACTATATTTCTTATTTAAAGATTCCTCAATGTAGCTTTCTTGTTCTACCGTTATTTTTGATAAATCTACTAAACTCTTAAAATCATTGGGTAAATAATATTCCAAAAATTCTTGTGCTGCTACCGGGTCGTTCATTATTATTTTTACTAATGAATCATGTTTTAATTTTTTAGCCATAAAAATCTAGTAGCTTTATTTCGTGGCGTATTTTATCTTAAATTATCTATAATATCCATATTCATTTAAATTTAAAGTTTAATATGCTAATTCTAGACAAACTTTTACTTACTTTAAAATTAATGCGTGCAGATAAGCTGGTAGCTTATTTGCTGGTTTTTTTCCCTGCTTTATTTGGGTTACTGCTTGCAAACCCTTCAAGAACGGAATTAATACATTTATTACCGTTATTTATTTTAGGTAGTATAACAGCTAGAAGTAGCGGGTGTATTATTAACGATATATTTGATAGAAAATTTGATAAGCATGTCGCAAGGACTAAAGAGCGACCTTTAGCTAGCAAGGCTTTATCTGTTTCTTATGCTATTTTGATACTCTTTATTCTTAGCGTTATCTCACTTTGTATTTTGCTACTTTTAAACAAAACAGCCATATATACAGGTTTTTTTGCGGTAATAATGATTAGCCTATACCCGTTAATGAAACGTATTACTTATTTCCCGCAAATCTTTTTGGGATTTACCTTTAAGCTAGGGGCCTTAATAGCTTATGCGGCAGTTCAGGATACACTTGATATAGCAGCGATTATTATGTATTTAGCATGCTGTTTTTGGGCCATCGGTTATGATACGATTTACGGATATATGGATATAAAAGATGATAAGAAAATAGGAGTGAAATCGTTAAGTATATATTTAGAGAACAAGCATTCTAAGCTTTGGCTTTATATATGTTATATAGGTTTTATATTGTTATTTATTCTAGCAACAAAAATGGCTAACCATAATATCGACTATTTACCTATTTTAGCTGCTTTAATTTTACTGATATTGCAAGTAGCAACTCTTGATATTGAAAATCCTGTAAATTGTATGACAAGATTCAGAGCTAATAATTATATCGGATTAGTTTTGAGTATGGTGTTTTATTAAATTCTTTTCCTAATAACAGTCTTGTTAGGGATTAGATAATGTTCTTAATGTCATTCCTGCGAAAGCAGGAATCCATAAAAATAACATTAATATTGCTGTAAGTATTACATTTCTAGTCAAAAACATATAAGAATTTAATTTTTATATGTTTTACTGGATTCCTGCTTTCGCAGGAATGACATTGCCCCGTGCAACAACTCCTCTAACAGCCCATAAAGTTACCATCGATATTGCGGTTATATAAACCGCAATTGATAAAGAGTTGTCGGTTACATACCATAGCATTAGGCAGATTGATGGAGTAAGACGTCCGATTAATGAAGCACCTATACTACTGCCGATACCGACTAACATATATTTATCGGCAGTTTTAAATAAATCATTTAGCCAGCAGTTCAAAGGTGCCAAGAACCCGACACCGAGTATTATAATCCAAATACGTACAAAATTAACATACCATATAGATGCATTATTCAAGCAGAGCCATAAAGGAATTATGCTTAAACTCATTAAAATAAGAGTACCGTTTAGTATTTTAAGGTAATGTAGCTTTTTTGTTAGATGTCCTATTATCGGAATCATAATCATATCAAAAATCAGAAACTCAGTATTAAATTTCATCATTATTTCGAGTGATATATCAGTGATAAGCGGAATAAAACTATTCATAAAGACGAAAGGCACTATATAAGTCATATATGAGAAACCTATGGCAAAACTAATGCGTAAGATACTTAGTTTACAGTTCCAAATTGTAGTTAAGTCTTGTAATAGTGATGATACTACGTTATTGCGAGGAGAGGACCCAGGTGTCATACCGTGGCTTGACCACAGTATCCAAAAATTACGTAAAGTAATTTTATCTTTTTTATTGGATCCCGCGATCAAGCCGCGGGATGACAATGAGGGCTTTACTACAATATCCTCGCGCTTTCTTAAAAAATAACCTATCAGTGCTGTAAGTCCGCCAAATATGAAACATAAACGCCAATATGTATTATACTCTACATTTAAAACTATAGTACTGATAAATGAAGCAAGAATAATACCGACCATAGTAGATGTTTGATAAAGGTAAGAAGCTTTAAACGCTTTTTTTTCTTCTT
Organism: Candidatus Rickettsia tasmaniensis; assembly: GCF_036857515.1. Lineage (NCBI taxonomy): Bacteria > Pseudomonadati > Pseudomonadota > Alphaproteobacteria > Rickettsiales > Rickettsiaceae > Rickettsia > Candidatus Rickettsia tasmaniensis. The sequence goes on from NZ_JAQCNX010000002.1 coordinate 6,465, forward strand.
TATTCTCTAAAATAAATAATTTAGCAATGGCACATTCACCCTCGGAATATACTCCTTGCAACGTTCTAAGCAACACTAATAATAGCGGTGCAAGCCAGCCTATTTGAGCATGTGAAGGTATTAAACCGATTAGGCTAGTTGTTAAAGCAACGCCGATTAAAGAGTAAGATAAAGCAAAAACACCGCCGTATTTTTTAGCAATTACGCCAAAAAAATAAGAGCCTATGGGACGTGTAAATAAAGACGCAGTAAGAACACTATAGGTAAGTATTAAAGCAACGACTTTATCATGATTCGGAAAAAAAATACCAGCAAGTAGCGGAGCAAGAAACCCATAAAGTGCAGTATCGAAATGATCCATCGCATTACCGATTAGGATCGAAAAATCCCTTTTACTTAATGAATTATTCATATATTAATAATTTAAAATTTATAATGGATTATACTCGATGAATTTGGAACATTGGTGACAATGTCTTTGTAAGTCCTCGGATGCTGAACGTTTAATATACGCTCCGCTCCTCGGCTTACAGACCGATTACTCTTTCCCAAGTTGATCTTCGTATAACAGCTCTTCATTTTGTAGGAGTATATAAGTATGTAATCTTCCTTGTAAATATTTTTTTAAGAGATATGATTATTAAGTTATAGCTTAAAGTAATTGTAATGAATGAATAATTTGAAACAAGGAAAGTTTATTACATTTGAGGGAGGGGAAGGGATAGGCAAATCTACTCAATCTCAAATGCTCTATGAATATTTACAATCTCAAAATACTCCCGTTATTTTAACTCGTGAAGTCGGTGGTACTATTGTAGCCGAAAAAATGCGTGAAATTCTAGTACATGAAGAATTACTACCCATGTCCGAGCTATTACAAGCTATGGCAGCACGTTATGATCATATGGCACGGAAAATTATACCAGCTCTACAAGAGGGACATATTGTAATATGTGATAGGTTTATTGACTCAACTGCATGTTATCAAGGATTAGAGCTAGAAAACGGCATAGATTTAGTTTATAATCTGCACAAAACTTTAATGCCTTCGCTTATGCCGGATATTACGTTTTTTATTGACGTAGAGCCGGATACTGCTATTAAGAGAGTCAATTCACGAAATATGAGCAATAAATTTGACATAAGAGGTATAGATTTTTATAAAAAAATCTATGATTGCTTTAAAGAATTAAGTAATAGATTTCCTGAGAGAATAAAAAAAATCAAAGCTTCAGAGTTAAGTCCACTTAAAGTACATGAGTTAATAAAAAAGCATTTATGAACAATACTTACTACATTACTACCCCTATATATTACGTTAACGATGTTCCCCATATCGGTCATGCTTATACTAGCGTTGCAAGTGACATAATCGCTCGTTTCATGCGACTTCGAGGTTTCGATGTAATGTTTTTAACAGGTACTGACGAACATGGGCAGAAAGTAGAAAAAGCAGCTATTAATAAAAATATTGACCCACAAAAATTTACCGATCAAACATCCAAGAGTTTTCGTCATCTGATGACTGCTATGCATATTTCCAATGATGATTTTATCAGAACAACGGAATACAGGCATAAAGAAGCTGTAGCTGTTTTTTGGCAGAAATTACTAGATAACGGCACTATTTATGAAGGTTTTTATGAAGGGTGGTATGCAGTGCGAGACGAGGCTTTTTTTGATGAGTCGGAACTTACGAGTGACGGTTTAGCACCGACGGGTGCTCCAGTTGAATGGGTTAAAGAGCCTAGCTATTTCTTTAATCTTTCAAAATGGCAGGATAAATTGCTTGAGTTTTATGAAGCAAACCCTGATTTTATCAGACCTATATCAAGGCGTAACGAAGTAATTAGCTTTGTTAAATCGGGTTTAAAAGATTTATCGGTGTCGCGTACTACTTTTAACTGGGGAATAAAAGTGCCAAATAATGAAAAACATGTAATTTATGTTTGGCTTGATGCACTGGCTAATTATATTTCAGCACTCGGTTATTTTGACGAACAAAGTAATTATGGTAAGTTTTGGCCGGCTGATTTACATGTAGTCGGTAAAGATATCTTGCGTTTTCATGCCGTCTATTGGCCTGCTTTCTTAATGGCTGCAGAAGTTCCGCTGCCGAAAACCATTATGGCTCATGGCTGGTGGACGAATGAGGGGCAGAAAATCTCTAAATCTCTTGGTAATACCATTGATCCAATTAAGTTAATTGATGAATTCGGTGTTGATCAAGTTAGGTATTTTCTGATGCGTGAAGTAACTTTTGGTGCAGACGGCAATTTTGCTCGTAGTAATTTAATTACCCGTATTAATAGCGAGTTGTCAAACAAAATAGGTAATTTATTACAGCGTACTACATCTTTTGTTTATAAGAATAATGACGCCAAAGTGCCTTTGCTTACGCAAGGTGTTATAGATAAAATATATGAGCTACCGATTTTAAAAACCGCAAGTAAATTTGTCGAGCAGAATATTTTATTGATGGACAAAACAGAGATTAATAAAATTCTTGAAAATATTATTAATTTGGCCGAAGAGGCAAATATCTATATTGATAGCAAAGCACCCTGGAATTTGAAAAAAACCGATCCAGATAAAACGCTAGAAGTGTTATACGCTTTACTAGAAGTTTTACGCTATATTGCGATAATGCTTCTGCCTTTTATACCGAGTTCAGCAAATAAAATGCTTGATCAGTTAGGGGTAAATAAAGAAGAACGTCTATTTAAGCATTTAATACGTGATTATACTTTAACAGCGGGTAGCAATATTTTAGAACCTACTATAATATTTCCAAAATTTGAATAGTGTGTCATACCGTGGCGAGACCGCAGTATGACACACCTACTAAGAGTATAATATGTTAATAGATTCACATTGTCATCTTAATTTATGTAGTAACTTGTCATCCCGCGACGCGATAGCGGGATCTAGTGAGGGTATTAAAACAACTAATATTAGTTGTTTTCTAGATACCGTAGTCAAACCATGGTATGACGCAGTGCTTTTAGATTCTGTCATTCAAAGAGCATTAGAAAATAATGTGCAGTATATGCAAACTATCTGCACTAAAATTGAAGATTTACCTATTATTTTAGAGATAGCTGAAAAATATGAAAATGTTTTTGCGAGTGTTGGGGTGCATCCGTGTGAAGTGAATTCTTTTATTAGTCATTGCGAAGCACTGCAAGTGCTGTGGCAATCTCAGGAAGCTTGGACAAGATTGCTACGTCAAGACTACGTCTTTCCGAACTCAGATGCTGAGGCAATTATTATGCTAACCCAGCATCCGAAAATTATTGGAATCGGTGAAACGGGGCTTGATTATTATCATCAGCCTTGCGATCAAAAATTACAAAAAGATTCATTTGTAGCACATATACATGCGGCGTCCAGTACACGCCTGCCTGTTATTGTTCATACAAGAGAAGCAGACGAAGATACTATTGACATTTTAACCTCAGAAATGCGTAACAGCAAATTTCCAGGTTTAATACATTGCTTTACCTCTTCAAAAAATCTAGCGGCAAAAATGCTAGATATCGGTTTATATATTTCAATGTCAGGGATTATAACTTTCAAGAATGCTACTGATTTACAAGAAATAGTCAAATATATACCGCTTGATAGGTTATTAATAGAAACCGACACTCCTTACTTAGCTCCTACGCCTATGCGAGGCAAACAAAACGAACCGGCATTTGTTAGGTATGTCGCTGAAAAAGTTGCCGAACTCAAAAATATAACATCAAAAGAAGTAGCAAATGTTACTACTCATAACTTCAAAACATTATTTTCTAAATTTGAAAAATATATAAATTATACTTTATAAAAACGTCAAGCTTGATAATTTAAAGTTGAAATTTTTAAAATAATATGTATATTTTATAGTATTTCAATTATTAGTATATTTGATATGGAATTTAATCGCAAAAATACCATCATTGGTTTTTTAAAAGCGCATGAAGATCAGAAATTTACCTCTTATGGCATAGCTGAATGGCTTGTAGAAAATCACATTGACTAAGCAAGGCTCAAAGCAAATGCAAGTACAAATAAGAGATTGTTAGAAGCAAAGACTCAAGAAGAAAAAGATAAGAAGATTATAGGAATTGATGCAGGTGAAATTAGCAGTAGTAAGCTTTCTGCTGAACGAAGACAAGAACCTAATATTAGAATAGAGCTAAAACCTAAGCTAAAGTTTTATTATTCGCAAAACCCTGATTACTATGTCAATAATAAACAAGCCACAGAACCTAAAATAAATGCAAATAAAGAAGATAAAATAACCGTAGTGCAAGTATGTGATGCACTTGCATTATATCTTCAAAACAAATTGAAGATTCATAATATGCCTATTAAGCATAATTTTTCTTCAAATAAACAAGGAACTCAAGGTAATAATAAATGGTTACCCCAGATTGGGTAGGTATGGAAGTGCTTAATGAAAAGTGGAGTTCACTAATTAAAGATTGTGCTAAATATTATGCAGGAAAACAAGCAAGGCTTTGGTATTTTGAAGCAAAAAAAATTATCAATCGTAGTAATTTACGAGAATCTTTTTTTCAGGCTTTATCAAATTCCTCATGGGCACATTATGGTTATTTAGTTGCTGCTGATTTAATTGAAAGTAGATAAAATGATACTAGGCCTGGTATAGGATTTATTTTAGTAGATATAGAAAATCCTGAAGATAGGGAAATATCAATTCCTGCTAGAGAAAGACCGGAAATAGATTGGAATATGGCTAATAGGTTAGCAGAGGAGAATAAAGATTTTGAAAATTATATAAATAATATTGATACATTCTATAAAAAACAGAAAGTAAATGATAGTACTTGGTTTAATATTAATGACCACGTAAATAAAATTCCTAAGCAAAATAAGAAGAAAAAATAAACATATTTATATATAGACCATTATTATCACGCATTTATAAAAATTTAAGCCGTGAATCCTAAAATTAATGTACTGAGAATTTTTAGTGTTAAACTAAATTTATATTAATTATTTTTAAATTTGTGGATAAATTATGATTAACTGTGATTTGAGTACTAATTATACATATTATATGTTAGAGGGGCTTAGAGTACAAATTGCTCCAATGCATTTAGGTATAAAAAGTCTAAAAGAAGCATATGAACATGCGTCATTAGAAGATAACGGTTTTGCAAGAATTATGCATGCTTATTTAACGTTTTGTGAACGCATGACTAAGAAAAAATATGAAAAACCCAAATTTAATATCCTTGAAACAATTATTGATGATAAAACCTATAACATTAATGAAAAAGTTATACTAAAAAAGTCTTTTTGTGAACTAAGGCATTTTCAGAAAATAGGTTTTAAAAAAGAATTACCTCAATTATCAATAGTAGCACCCATGGCGGGACATCACGCTACTTTACTTAGAACAACAGTACAAGAATTATTACCGTATACCGATATTTATATTACAGATTGGACGGAAGCCAGTTATGTACCGCTTGAAGCAGGGCATTTTGATATGGATTATTATATTGATTACGTAATAGAGTTTATCAATTTTATAGGACCGAATGTTCACACTATGGCAGTTTGCCAACCTACTGTTCCACTGCTTGCCGCCATTAGCTTAATGTCGGAGAGTAATAGTCCAAATGTGCCGAGTTCGATGATTTTGATGGGCGGCCCTATAGATGCTAGAAAAAATCCCACGGCAGTTAATGAATTCGCCCAAAGTAAAAGTTTAGAACGGTTCTACCAAATGGTTACAATGCAGGTGCCGCCAAACTATCCCGGACATGGTAGAAAAGTATATCCCGGCTTCCTCCAACTTGCCGGCTTTATTAGTTTAAACTTATTTCGTCATATAGATTCACATTTAGAATTATGGCAAAGTTTATTAAATTCTGACTATAAAAAAGCCGATCATACTATTAAATTTTATGATGAGTATTTAGTAGGTATGGATATGCCGGCAGAGTTTTACTTACAAACTATAGATGAAGTATTCTAACAATTTTCGTTAGCAAGAGGTAAATTAGTTTCTGAGAAGCGTCCGATCGATTTAAAACATATTACTAAATGTGCTTTACTCGGTATTGAAGGGGAATTAGATGATATTGCAGCGGTAGGGCAAACAAAAGTTGCTTTAAAACTTTGTTCAAATATACCTAAATCAATACAAAGATACCATTTACAAAAAGGGGCAGGGTATTACGGGGTATTTAGTGGAAGTAAATTTAAACAGTTTATAGTGCCTATTATCAAAGATTTTATCTATGATTTTGATAAAACTAATTTCAAGCAATCTAAACTTAAGGCACTATAAAAATAGTCATTACGAGCGGGCATTGCCTGTGTGGATTGTTTTTTCCGTCATTGCAAGGAAATTACGTAAGTAATTGACGCAGCAATTCAGTAAAAAATGCTGATTTACAGCATTTTTTTGTTATTTTTTTTGGATTGTCACGTTCCTTTCAGTCGCTCGCAATGACGGGGTGGTATCCACGCAACAATGCCTTGCTGGAATGATATCGCAGCCATACAACAAGATCATAATTCAAGTAGAAGTGTGGTAATCTAATATTCAACTCTTATTAGTTTTTTGAATTTCTTGTTGTTGCTGTTGTTTGTATTCTGCCGCTTTTTCTTCGATGTAATTAAAAAAGAAATAAGTAAAAGTTAAAAAACCAGTCAAAATAATACCAAATGTTATTAGTATTGCTTTAAGTTGCTTTCGTGAATCTTCTGCTTTTAACCTTTTCTCTTCTTCATCTATGTCTTCATCATTTTTGACTTCAGATATTATTCTTTGTTCTTCTGTAGTATTTTCCATGTTGTAACTCAACTAAAATGAACCGCTTTATTACTAAGTTGTTCCTATAACTTACAGATTTTTGAAGTTTATAAGATTAGCTATATTTGAATGATGAGGTTTAAACTCACAAAAATAGGATATATAAGCAATAATGCTATGTCAATAGCCTTGAATATTAGCGGTGTTCAACCAAGGTTATACATATTATTATAATTTGAGTCTCCTAATATTGAAGTATTTAAAGTGTCGGAGTAAGCAGCTGATAATATAGCATCATCAAAAGTGATATTAAGCTGTCCTATATAGTCTTGAATAAAATTGTTAACAGTAGATTCAAAGCTTGTTTTATAGTATATGAATAAACAAGCTGTGTACATTCTGTATTTCCTAATTTACTTCCAATCAATGTTAATAACATAGAGTTATATTCATCTTGGGGGTTACGATTAATTATTTCGTAAGTTTTAGCAAGAATATAACAAGCTTCGTTATTTCCCTTCATAGTTTCTAATTTTATTTCTTCAGAAGATAAAATATTATTTAGAAAAGCTTTTTCATATGTTTCATAATTCGGTGATGAATCAGATTTTCTGTTAAAAAGAGCAGTAAATAGGATTTTAGCTTTCTCTAGATCATTCATTTTTGATTTATCGGCAACCAAAAGACCGTTCATAGTATCGATAATTATGACATTGTCAAGACCTACTACGGTAGTTAATTTATTATTAGAACTAATGAAAGAGTTTGTAGTATTGCTTGTTACTACGTTTCCCTCGTAATAATTATCGTTTATATTCCGGTGTTTTACCTGTAATAAGGAATGCCAAGTACCCAAGATCGTTCCAAGCAAAATCGGCTTTTATTATGACCATTCCCGAAATATATTCCATTATGGCATTGTCTATAGAAATTGCTGCGATTTCATTATAAGCTTCATTGTCTATTGCCAAACTATTCTCATTTTTTACGGTAGTATTCAATGCTTTTTCTGCAATACAGAATAAATCAGGTTGAAGGTTCATTGCTAAGTTTAAGAATAAGTTAACATCGTATACACAAATTCCTGAATTCCAAAAATATTCATTACTTTGAAAATGTTTGCTTGCTCTAATATAGGTTTTTCAATGAAATGATCAACTAGATAAACATTTTCTGCAATTGATAATCCTGTGTTTATATAGCCATACTCGGCATTTATAACATTTATAGGAATACCTATAGTGCAAATGCCGAATTCATTAACATAATGTAAAGCTTTATTTATAGTATTAAGATAATTTATATCATCCGCTATATGATAGTCTGAAGGTAGTAACACTACAATATCAAATCCTTGTGCTTTAGCCGATAATGCCGTAATAATGGCACAAACGGCAGTATTTTTTTGTAAAGGCTCGGTAATTAATGCTATTTCTACATCTATTTCTGTTGCTTGTTCTTTAGTGATTGATTCATGTTTTTTGGAAGTAATAATAGTAGGTTGTCCTAAAAATTTATTTCGGTTTAATGTTTGCTGAAGTAAAGTTAGATTACTCAATATTTTTTAAAACTGTTTCGGTTTATCCTTAGATGACAAAGGCCATAGTCTTTTACCGTTACCTCCTGCCATAATCACCGGCTTTATTAGACTCCTTGCATAACCTCCTTCTAAAGGTAATTTGTATACCTTTGATACTTCAAGATTTGGTACATTAAATTTCGGGATTTGCCTGTGCTCACGTATTTTTATACGCTGTGCAGGCTCATCACTTATTTGACTCCCAACTTTTGAAGTATCTGCGATATACGTCGATCCAATACTCGCATCCTCACGTACCTTTTTGTATGCTGCGGTGCTGCGTTTCGTGTCTCCTTTAAACTCCTCTTTATAAGATAGGTTATGCAAGGAGTCTACTTTCATATATTTTACAACTATTTGTTGAATAAATAATAAAGAGCTTTATAAATAGTTTTGAAAAATATGTCAAGTAAATTAACTATATTGGCAAGTTTTACAATAAAAAGTACTTCTGCCTGAATGCTTTGTCTTGATAATAGTGCTAGAGCAGCTTAAACAACTTTGTCCCTCTCTACCGTAAACCGTAAGTTGCTGAGTAAAATAACCAGGTTTGTTATCGCCGTTTACAAAATCTTTAAGAGTAGTACCGCCGGCAGTTATAGCTTTAGTTAACACATCTCTAATCGATTTAATTAAATTTTCTATTTCATCATCCCTTAAATCGCTACCTGATTTATCCGGATGAATTCTAGCTAAATGAAGACTTTCGGAAGCATAGATATTACCGACTCCGACTATAACTCTATTATCCATAATCAAGTTTTTTATTGGTATTTTTTTAGTTTGTAGCTTATCTTTTAGATATTCTAACGTCAATAAATCAGAAAAAGGCTCTATGCCTAAATCATTAAAAAATTCTTTTTCTAAGAAATCAGTCTTAAAACTATAAATCATACCGAATCGTCTAGTATCGTTGAAAATTAACTTTTCGCCGTTACTTAAATCAAAAATCACATGATCGTGTTTTTGAGTTTTATAATTAGCAGATTGCAGAGTAAATCTACCGCTCATGCCTAGATGAACTATTAAAGAATAATCATTATTAAAATCTATAATTAAATATTTTGCACGACGCCTAACATCCAGTATATTAGTATTTAAGATTTCTGTAGCTAAAAGCGGGGATAGCTTATAACGTAAATTATCTCTTTTTAACTCTACATTTTCTATAATAAGTCCGATTAGCTTATCTTTTAGAGAGTTTTTAAGAGTTTCTACTTCAGGAAGTTCCGGCATTTGATACTACTATTTATAATAAAAAACTATGAACCAAACAAATTTTGGCTTTAAAAAAGTAGACTACACTAAAAAACAAGGTTTAGTAAATAACGTTTTTTCTAATGTCGCTAATAAGTATGATTTAATGAATGACTTAATGAGTTTGGGATTACATCGTTTATGGAAAGATGAATTTATTAGGCAAATTCCAAATCTTAACTCTCATATATTAGATGTTGCTAGCGGTAGCGGTGATATTGCTTTAAAACTTGCTAAAAAAGCAAGAGATAGAGTTAATAATATCTCTTTAACTTTAAGTGATATTAATGAAGAAATGTTAAAGCAAGCTAAGAAAAAAGCAATAGATCTGAATTTATTTCAGAATCTTAAATTTACTGTAGCAAGTGCTGAAGAACTACCATTTCCGGATGATAGTTTTGATTATTATACTATAGCATTCGGTATTAGAAACGTACCTGATATAAATAAGGCTTTAAAGGAAGCATGTAGGGTTTTAAAGCCAATGGGCAAGTTTATATGTCTTGAGTTTTCAAAAGTAAAGGAAGGGTACATAAAAGATTTCTATAAATTCTACTCATTTAATATTATACCGAGTATTGGTCAAATGATAGCGGGTAATAAAGAGGCATATGAATATTTGGTCGAAAGTATAGATTTATTCCCCGCACAAGACGAGTTTAGAATAATGATTAAAGACGCCGGTTTTGAGGAAGTAGGTTATAAAAATCTAAGTGGCGGAATAGTTGCTATCCACAGTGCGTATGCTCGATGAACTTCAAAAATTGGCTACGTCGTTCTACAAGATCTGCGGTACTCACGTATTAAGTATACGCTCCGCTCCTCGACTTGTGAACCCCTTGCTCTTTTTGAAGTTGATCTTCGTATACTACTCTTTATTTTATTTCGGAGTATATAATAGATGATAAGTAATCTTTTTAATTTAATACGTATTTTTCGTATCATCAGTAAAAAGCAAATCTTAATTGATTCAAGAAGCCCTAAATATTTCAGGTTTATCGGTTATATATTAGCCTTATTTTTTGCTCCGGTCTCGTTAATAAAAAAATCACGGGAAGATTATGGCAAACGCTTAATAGATTGTTTAAGTGATCTTGGACCTATTTATATAAAATTCGGACAAACTCTTTCGACAAGAGCCGATTTAGTAGGAGCAGAGATAGCAGGTTATTTAAGGTTACTGCAAGATAAGCTACCTCCGTTTGATGGTGGGGTGGCTAGAAGGTTGATAACGTCATTGCGAGGAGACATTTATGTCGACGAAGCAATCTCAGCAAGCAAACAAAAGATTGCCACGCAGTCTACGACTGTGAGCCATGACGCCCTCCCTTTCTTACACCTCGACGATACCCCCATCGCTGCCGCATCAATTTCGCAGGTATATAAAGCACAACTTATAACCGGTGAATATGTTGCGGTAAAAATTTTGCGTCCGGGTATTCATAAAAAATATAACAGAGATATTAAGCTGCTATATTCTCTTGCAAAAATTATCTCAAAATTTTCTAAAGCAAAAAGGCTAAAACCGATTAAAGTAGTCGATAAATTTCATGAAACTATGAAATTTGAGCTTGATTTACGTTTAGAGGCGGCAGCAGCTTCTGAGCTTACGGATAATATGCGAAATGATATTAACGTGATAATCCCTAAAATATATTGGGATTTAACATCAGAAAATATACTAACCACCGAGTGGTTAGACGGCACTTCTATATATGATACTTTGCTACTAAAGGAAATGGGGTTAGAGCCTGCAAAAATATCTCAGGATTTTGCCGTAATGTTTTTCAATCAAGCCTATAGAGACGGATTTTTTCATGCTGATTTACATGCAGGGAATATTTTAGTGAATAAGCAAGGTAAGATAATTTTACTTGATTTCGGTATTATGGGCAGACTTAAAGAAAAAGATCGTTTAGCCGTTGCCGAAAGTCTATTTGGCTTTTTAAGGCGTGATTATAAATTAGTTGCTAAAGTACATTTAAGAGCCGGCTACATCCCATCAAATACCGATTTAGATTTATTCGCTCAAAGTTGTAGAGCAGTTACCGAGCCTATGATAGGGACGCCCATAAAAAATATTTCCATAGGTAAGCTGCTTGCACATTTATTTAAAATCACGGAAGATTTCGGCATGGAAGTACAACCGGAGTTGTTGCTATTGCAAAAGACTTTAATAATGGTGGAAGGGATAGGCAGACAGTTAGACGGTAATGTTAATATGTGGCAGCTTGCCGAACCTTGGATTAAAAAATGGGCTGTGAAAAATCTAAGCCCTGAAGCGAAGTTGTTACGATTGGTAAAAAGCATGACCTAGATAGTCTAGAGGATATTATTTGACATATAAAAAATTATTAATATTATAGCCTTATATATTAAGAAATTTATTATTATGAAACTAAAAGATTTATTTATTAAATATCCTATTACTACTCCTTTTTTGGTTGATTGTAAAAATGATAAATTAGTATTTCCTTCAGATAAAGAACAAAAATATAAAAGAGACCTAAAAGAAAAAATAGGAGAGGAAGAGTTTGAAAAATTAACGGCTTTAGATAAAATTGTTCAATGCCCTGAAAACTTAGAAAATATAGCTTTAGTAAGTATAGAAAAACATCTCGATAAACCACTTATAGTAGCGAAATTGCTTAATGATGTACAACGTGAATATTATAAATCCATATAGATCCCGATAATAATATTAAATCGATTTTGCATTTCTCAGAAATATATTTTATTGGTGATGTAGGGTGAATGCCGGCTGAAGTTTTAAAACGCGAGTATAATGTCGGTACTATACAGCAAAAATCTTTACCGAAAATCATGGAATTATGGCCTGACCCTTACTATTACAACTGGATTCAGAAAAATAAAGAGTATAACAACCCGGATATAGATCCTCAGGTAATGGAGAATATCGTTTTATTGTGTGGAGAGGTTAGTATGGATTTACCGGTAAATGAAAAATTATAGTAAAAAACCATTGCAAGATAACCATGACTTTTAAAATTAACAAAAATTTAAAAGTTAAATTTTATTAACCTTTAAATTATATAAAGGTATTTAAATGTCTAAAAGCCAAGAGCAAGAGCAGGAATCCACTGATAATATAAGGCAACAGCTTGATGAAGAATATAAAAACCTTTCGTGGGTTCAAGTTGGATATTTAGCTCTTGGAGCTGAAACAGGTAACAAAAAATATGATGAGTTAAATAAACGATATCTAGATCTTAATAGAGATAATTTAGGTATAATACAAAGTGTTATCCAAGCAGTCGGGAATGTTCCTAGTGCATTGCAGTTTACCTGGGAGGCTTCTCAAGTTTTACCTGATCTTGCATTCTCAGAAAAGCGAGAAGTGCTACCACTAGTGTAGGTTCTATTGAAGCTGGTTGCAAGATGATAGCAGATGCAGCATCGCTTATAAAAAAATGTGCTTCTGTTTTACATTCCGAAACTATATCCAATAGTTCAAAAGAAACTCTTTTACAGTCTAAAGTTATCCCATATCTTCTCACGCCTATTTTAAATAAGAGGCTTAGCAAAATAACAAAAAACTTTCAAACTTCCGAAACAGAAAAAATAAATATATTAGACAAAATAAGTCCTAAATTTATCAGAGAATTATCTACACTAGGAGTAGATTTAATATCTAAAGCACTAGAAAGCGATTTAAACCCAAAAGTACAAGAAATATATAAGAATATTAAACAAAAAAACGCGTCATCTCAAGGTGCTATATTAAAAATATACATGACATTATTACTTCAGACAAAGTAAAACCCCTTCTTAATCACGATTTAGTACAATTTTAAAAAATCCTGATAATCAAAAGGGGTTAGTTCAAATTACGGAAAATATAATAAATAATAAAGCACAAAAAATCGCTAAACCTGAATTAATTACAAATACAGTTGCACTACTTGTAAATTCTAGCGAAAAATTAATTGAAAGTACTCCTTCAGCTATAAAAGCTTATAGTCAGCTTAAAGAAAATCAGCGTTGGACTAAAATTAACCTAAATATGGAAGGGTTAGATACTGAAACTAAAAAAGAGTTATTAAAAAGCAAAAAACTTCAAATAGTAGAGTTAGTTGAAAATGCCAAAAAAATTATTGATAATTTATCTCCTGTTTTAGAAAAAGAATTACCGCGATATTTAGATAGTAATAAACAGGATATATTAGATGTTTTAAAACAGCCTAAAGTAACGGAAAGAATAAAATCACAAGGGAAAGATCCAGAGTTTATACATAAGGCATTAGATGCATCTACGCCTTTTTTAAAAGATGCTCTACCGTCAATTACTAAACTTACAAGCCTCGCTCTTTCCGATAGCAATAAAGTTGCTGATATAATACAAAAATTTCAGTTGATTAAGCCACTTCCAAAGGAAGAGAAATCAAAAGAAGAAAAGGTAAAAGAGGTAAAGGAATTGATTAGTCCTTTGATACAAATTAAAAACCATAATCCGGAAATAAGCAAAATAATTGCAAAAGACCTTCCTGAACTATTAACAAAACATGCAAGTAGTTTAGGACCGGTTGTAGATGAGTTTTGAAATAAAACACCTAAGGGTCAAAAATTAAAATTAGACGGTGAAAAATTAGTAAAGATAGCCGGTAAACATGCACCTGAATTAATTCAAATTGCCGATAAATTTAGCAAACATGAATACGGTAAAATTATATTGCTGGCGTTAAAATTATTATCAGATCCAAAAGTGCTAGGAGTAGTAGCAGAAACTATAGTTAATTTAGGAAAAAGTAAATTTAGTAAAGATAAAGAAGCGGTAGGACCGCATACAAGTAAGGTATTAGAAGAAAGACAAAGAGAGATAGGAAAATCCGGTAGAGGAGCCTAAGTCCTGTGCACTTTTGATTAATGATTATAATTATGGCTCTTTTTAGCTGGAAATTATCAAATTTTTTTGAAATATGCATAACTATTCCTTCAAAAATCTTATTAATTTTCGCTTAAAAAGATCTCATAATTATAATCATTAATCAAAAGTGCACAGGACCTAGAAACATCTTGCTATTATTTGATTAAAATTATATTGTAAATTCAAAGTGTCATTATGAAATTACAAGGATGATAGAAAGAAATTATTATTTAACACATATCACAGGTGCCCTTGAGATATTCCCTATTTGTGCCATTCTCGGTCCAAGGCAATGTGGTAAAACTACTTTAGCTCACGCTTATATTAAACAGCTTAAAGAAGATGAAAAGAGCTACTTTTTTGACCTTGAGGATCCAGCTCACTTAGATCAATTTAAGAATCTTAAAACAACTCTTGAGCCTTTAAACGGTTTAATAGTACTTGATGAAATTCAAAGACAACCTGAAATTTTTCCTTATTTAAGAGTTCTTGCTGACTATTCAAACAAAAAATTTTTAATATTAGGTAGTGCTTCTGGAGAATTATTGCGACAATCTTCAGAATCATTAGCCGGCCGTATTGAATATACGGAGCTTACTCCGTTCAATTTAATAGAGATAAATGATTTTAGGGAGTTATGGTTAAGAGGTGGTTTTCCTAAATCATATTTAGCAAAAAATTATGTCCAAAGTCTTAGATGGCGTAATAGCTACATCACTAGTTTTATCGAGCGTGATTTGCCTAGTTTAGGAATATCTCTTAATGCACATGTAATGAGGCAGTTATGGATGATGCTTGCTCATAATCATGGGCAATTATTAAATTATAGCGAGCTTGGAAGGTCGCTCGGTTTAACGGATATGACTATCAAACGTTATACTGAAATATTAGAGCAAACTTTTATGATTCGGTTATTAAAACCTTGGTATGAAAATATCTCAAAACGTCAAGTGAAAGCACCGAAAGTCTATATACGAGATAGCGGAATACTACATGCATTATTAGGGATTCACGAACATGATTGGTATGTTCATCCAAAACACGGTCTTTCATTTGAAGGGTTTGTAATAGAGGAGTTAATACGTAAATTTAAAACGGATGCAGAGTATTTTTTTTGGCGAACGCAAACAGGAGCAGAATTAGATTTATTAATTATTAAGAATGGTAAGAAATACGGCTTTGAAGTAAAAAATGCTGATGCTCCTAGTATTACTAAATCAATGCATACCGTTCTTGCCGATTTGCAGTTAGAACATTTATATATTGTTACCGCCGGGAATAATACATATAAAAAAACAGAAAAAATAAGTGTAGTTGGAATAGCAAACTTATCTAATTTACAGCTTGGTTAAAGTATATAAGTTACCATATTTCATTACCTTTAGTCTTATTATTACTTAATAATTCATGATGACAATTAGAATCAGTAATATTATCTAGTAATATATCTAATTCAGATTTTTTGGTGCTAATAACTAAACTGTTATTAATTAATTTTAAACTACACATACGGGTTTTTAGTTTTTACGTAAATGAATCTAATAGGAACGCCCGGCATGTCAAAAGCCTCACGCATATTGTTTACTAAATACCTAGTATAGCTATCGGTAATTTTTTCCGGATTATTGGAGAATAGCTTGAAAGTAGGGGGGCGGGTTTTTGTTTGCGTCATATATTTTACACGCACTCTTCTGCCGCCTTTTTGTAAAGGCAGCGGATGTGCTTCCGTAGTAAAATTAAGCCATTCATTTAATTTGCTAGTAGTTATTTTCTTATTCCAAATTTTATAAATTTTAAGACAAGCATCTAGCACTTGTTCAATATTTTGTTTATTTATTGCTGAAATGAATAGAACGGGGATACCTTTAACCTGAGGCAGATGAGTATTTATCTGATAATAAAATTCTTCCTGAAATGCTTCTTTTTCGGATTCTTTAACTAAATCCCATTTATTCACTACTATAACTATACTTCTTCCTTCATTTACCACATGGCTTGCAATATTTAAATCTTGCTGTTTTAAAGGAGCTAAAGCATCAATCATTAAGATTACGGTATTAGCAAATTTAATACTGTTAATAGTATCCGATGCCGATAATTTTTCTAAAGACTCTGTAATAGTAGATTTCTTGCGGAGTCCTGCCGTATCAATCAATTTAATATGATTATTTTTATATTGCCAATCAATTTCAATTGATTCACGAGTAATGCCGGCTTCAGGACCGGTTAATAATCTTTCATCATTAATAAGAGCGTTTATAAAAGTAGATTTTCCGGCGTTAGGTCTGCCACTAACTACTATCTGCAAACAATCTCCTTTAATTGGATCGGCTATATTTGTCTCGATTGATTCTTCTTCAGGTAATTTGGCAATAATTTCGTCATATAAATCAATTAAGCCTGTGCCATGCTCAGCAGAGATAGCTATCATACCATCAAACCCTAATTTGTAGTACTCTTTATCAAAATCAAAAGCTTTCTCGCATTTATTAACTACCAATATAGCAGGCTTATTATATTTTCTAACAAAACTACTAAGTAGCTTATCATCAGGTAATATTCCGCTTCTACCGTCAACCATAAAGCAAATTAAATCTGCCTCTAAAATTGCTTTAGTAGTCTGCTCCATTAACCTCTCTCCCATACTATTAGGATTCTCGTCAAGTCCTGGGGTATCAATTAACAAAAATTCAAAAGAGCCGATTTTGCCGTCTGTATATTTTCTATCTCTAGTGACGCCTGGCAAATCGTGAACGATAGCTTTTTTACGTATGCTTAATCTATTGAAAAGCGTTGATTTGCCTACATTCGGACGACCAACTAAAGTAATGATTTTCTTAGTCATTATTAATATATTATTATGGTTAAGAGAACTAATAATGCCCCGATAAAACCTACTATATTTGCTATTATAATAGGTATATTTTTTATTAATATGCCGTATATAAGCCAACTACAAAGAGCAATAGCACTTATAGTAAAGGCAGGCATAGAAACAGAAGCCGAAGATTGGCAGGTGAAAATCTTATGAGCCTGTACATAAAACATAAAATTGCCGATTGTACCGACAATCGTCATATATTTTTCGTAAAATGTCATGAATTTTGGAGATATATATTTATTTTTAAAAAGTGGCCTATGTCATTCCCGCGTAGGCGGGAATCCATTAAAATCATATAAAAACTTGTTTTTATATGGTTATTTTATCAAATTATGTAACTCCTGTATCCAATATTAAAGCTATTTTTTTGGACTCCCGCCTACGCGGGAATGACATACGGCATCCTAAGATAGCAACATTCCAAATTGACTATCCCTTAAAACTCGCAATTACCGGTATATGATCTGAAGGTTTTTCTTGAGTCCTTAAATTATAATCCATATAGCAATTTTCTAAATAGTCAATAGTATTATTACAACCAAGAATCATATCAATCCTCATACCTTTATTTTGTTCAAAACATCCGGCTCTATAATCCCACCATGAAAATTCTTGTTTACTCGGATGCATTAATCTGTACAAATCTTCAAATCCGGAATTTAGAATAGTGCGTAATTTTTTTTGTTCAACCTCAGTAAAACAAGTAGTTTCAGCCAGTAGCTTAGGTGAATATACGTCTATATCGAACGGTGCAATATTGAAATCACCGCCTATGATAGTTTTTTCGTCAAAAGATTTTTTAGTTGATAGATAATTGATAAAATTATCATAAAATGCTAGTTTTGCTACAAATTTATCGCTACCGACAAATGAACCGTTAGGAGCATAGAGCGAGATTATATTACAAAACCCTATAGGTAATGATAATTTTATTTCTAAGAATCTTGCTTGATCACTGCAGTAATTATTCGGAAAATCCTTAATTATTTCATCGGCAGGAAATTTTGAAATTATAGCAACGCCGTTATATGATTTTTGTCCGTGAACATAAGAATTATAAGGTAGATCAGATAATGCATCAAAAGGAAATTTTGCAGTTTCGCATTTTATTTCTTGCAATAATAAAATATCCGGATTTTCTTTAGATAAAAAATTACGCAATAAATTAAGTCTTGTTTTTATGGAATTAATATTCCAAGTAGCTATCTTCATGTTTGTTTTTCTATATCTTCTAATTTTTCATTACGGAATCGCCACTCAAGAAAACCAAAATGATAAACTAAGAGACTAGTAATAAATGCTCCGGAAATTACTATACTCATTGAATATTTTATTGTATGATAATTTGGATTACTACTGTACATATCTAATAATACGCTAAAAGCTATACCCCATAATACAGTGATTCCAATACTAACTCCTCTTGGTATCCTCTTAATTGAATTTTCTTTCATAATAAAATTTCGTAATATTGCACCGCAATTAGCTGTAATGAAAGCAAAAAACGGTCCCCAAAAACGTAGAGGCTCAATTTTGTGAATAATAACCATTGCAACTCCTCTCAGTAGTATAAGTAGTTCCTGCTGTCATGTCGGCATTGCCGCTTTGAATATCTAATTGATCTTGATACCAGCCATCTTTATTGTACTCAATATTGATACCTATTTTTGTAGCAATAGCGTTAATTAATTCTAGATCCATACCGGAAACGGTAGTATGACCGTTTGAAGCAGCAATTAAGTATTGATAAGGCTCATTTACATACCATGCATTTATCAAAGTTTTTTTATCAGCTGTCCCTTCACATTCTAAAATTGCTTGTTGTTCGTTCGTGCTTATGCTTAAAGCATACAAATTTTTAGAAATGAGAAGTATAAAAATAAAAAGCTTTAAAATTTTCATGGTCTGTATTTTTTTAGAATTAAAATGTCATCCCGTAGCAATATCTTATCGTTATTGCGAACAATCGTTGTTGCGTGGATATCCGAGTCGTCATTGCGAGAAGAATTACGCAGTAATGCGACGAAGCAATCTCAGGAAGCTTATCATTATTTCATGAGATTGCCATGCAGCCTACGGCTGCTCGCAATGACGTTAAAAACCAAAGCCTTTAATCACGAACTACTTTAATTTCACCATCAGAAAATTCAATATTAAAAATTTTTTCATTCGCAGCAGTAATTTTAGAAGATAAAAAATTACCCGTTTCTCCTTTAACTATAGCAAAACCTCGTTTTAATACGTTGTGATAATCAAGGCTTGCAAGTAACGTACTATTTAATTCTAATTTATACTCAAAGTTTTTCAAAGTATTATTTGCCGATTTTGATAGATAAGCTGTTTGATGTGTTAATTCTAATGTTTTGTAATTGATTATTTTAGCAGGGTTAACTCTTTCTTTAGAAAAAGATTTAATCTTTGTTTCTTGTAGTTCAATAAAGCACGGTAAAGCATCTAGTAAATTAAAACCGGTTTCGTCCAGTAATTGCTGCCTATTATTTATATAGTGAGAGAGATATCTGTGTATTTTATCGTAATTTACTATATTTTGTTCGTGATATTTAATTAACCGGCTAGTATTATTCAATAATATTTTTTCATAAGATTGTAGCGCATTATTTAAAATAGATCGTACCGGTACGGCAAATTCTGCGGCAGCAGTCGGTGTTGGAGCTCTTTTATCGGCTGCTAAATCTATTAAAGTATAATCCACTTCATGACCTACTGCAGAAATAATAGGAATTTTTGAGTTATAAGCAGCACGTACTAATATCTCATCGTTAAATGACCAAAGATCTTCTATGGAACCGCCACCTCTAGCAACGATTATAACACGTGGTTTATTTACCTCTTCTAAATTGTTAAATCCTTCAATTGCTTCAGCAATTTCATTGCCGGAATTTTCGCCTTGTACGCTAACCGGCCATATTATTATCCGAGTCGGAAAACGTTCGCGAATACGATGAATAATATCTTTAATAACAGCACCGGTTATTGAAGTGATAACGCCTATTTTATCAGGTAAAAAGGGTATAGGAATACGTATTTTATTAAATAAGCCTTCTTTCTCAAGCCTTGCTTTACGCTCATTTAGAATTTGCAGCATAGCTCCAAGTCCTACGGGTTGCAAATTATCTACCGATAATTGATAACGTGAATTACCTGCATAACTTGAGAGTTTACCGCTAATTACTACTTCCATGCCGTCATTTAAAGGAAATTTGATTTTAGCAAGAATAGGACGCCAGCAAGTACAGGCTAAAATGGCGGTATTTTCTTTTAAGTTAAAATAAGCATGACCTGAGCTTGCTATTTTTAAGCCTGAAATTTCGCCTTTTACCTTAATATAGCCAAAATTATTTTCTAATAGCTCTTTGATTTTATTAGAAATCTCACTAACTGAAAACTCTTTGGTTGCTTGATGCGCAATGAAATTGTCTAGCATTTTATTAGTACTTGGTTTTTTGCGCTGAGGGTAACACATTATTCGTCATTACGAGGAGAAACTATAAGTTTTGACGAAGCAATCTCAGGAGTTTATCTTACTTCATGAGATTGCTTCGTCAAAACTTATAGTTTCTCCTCGTAATGACGGTTATCATCTCCATAGAATAACCTTGCACTACAAAAGAGCAAGCAAAATTTTTTATTATTTGATATATTGCTAATAGCTTGCTATTATTTTTTACTATTAAAATATATTTATTAATATAAATGCTACTGCGAATAATATGTTTGCTTATTATCATAATATTTTCTTTGGTAAGTTTTGCCGCTCTTTCTAAGAATGGTCAAAATATTAAAATAAGCAATATTATAGCTGACTTCGTAGAGTATAATGAAAATCAGGATTTGATATATGCTAAAGGTAATATAAGAATTATCACGGATGAGTATTTATTAACGGCAGATAATTTACTTTATGATATAGAAAACGATATTTTATGGGCAGAAGGTAATATCCGAATTAAGGATAAACAAAATCGGATAATAGAGGGAGACAAAGCGGTTTTAAAAGATGAATTTAAGAAAGGTATCATATCGGAATTCATTTTGCTTTCCGGTGATAATAATCTTTTAATTGCTAAACTTGCCGAAAGAACAGATGAAAATAATCTTAAGCTGCACCATGCCGAGTTTACCCCTTGTGATGTTACTTGTAATAGAAACCCTATTTGGCAAATTGCTGCTAAGGATACTTATATTCATTCCGCAGAGCATAGAGTAGTTTATAAAAACGTGTTTTTTGAAGTATACGGTGTACCGATTTTTTACTTACCGTATTTTTTCCATCCGACTCCTACGGCCCCTGCAGCTTCCGGATTATTGGTACCTGACGTCAAAAATAAAGGGTTTGGCATCCCCCTATATCTACGTGCAAAACCTAATATGGATTTTACTCTCACTCCAAGAATTTTTAGTAAATATCAAACTTATGAGCTAGAAGCACGTTATCGCCTGAATGATACCGATAATATGAATTTTCAAGTTAGTTACGGTAAATTACCGTATTTTCTAGAAAAAGACGGAAGTGTAGTGAAAAATAAAAAAGTTTCTTCTTATCATTATATAGCAAGCGGTAATTTTATTAGTACCGATAAAGTTTATGATTACGGTTTCAGGGTAGAGCGTACATCGGATAAAGCTTATTTAAAAAATTATTATAATAACTACGCTTCATATTTAACTTCTAAAATATTCTTAAATAAAATTCATGAGGCTGATTATTTTTCGGCGGAAGGATTAAGTTTTCAAGGTTTAGGTAGTAATGATCGTAAATATACCGATCCTCTAGTATTACCAAAAATCAATACAAAAAACGTGATAAATTTGAATGATAATGACAACAGCCATATCGTTGTTGAAAATAATACGTTAATGTACAAAGAAAGAATAGGAAAACAAGTTGCTAGAACCTCTTTGCAACTATCCTTTATGCATAATGTGCTGACTGCTTCAGGACAAATTTTTGATTTTGCTGCTAGAGATAGAGGCGATTTTTATCTTGCTAGACGGGCTTATGTAGATAAGCCGAGAGAAAGTAAATCATTTCAAAGGAATATACCGGAATTGCAAACTTTATGGCGTTATCCGTTAGTAGGCAATATAACAAAAACGATAAATTTACTTATTGAGCCGGTAGTTTCTTTTACTATGGGACGTAAACTATCTAAGAAAGATAAAAAATTTGTTATAATTGATCCTGCTAAATATGAATTATCCGAAAAAAATATCTTTTTATCCAACCGTTATAGCGGTATTGATTGCCATGATTTCGGTAATAGATTAAGTTACGGCTTAAATACTAGTATTGCTAAAGAAGAAAATTATTTAAAATTATTTTTAGGACACTCCCGTAATACAAGATATAGTATAGATTTACCGGTTGGTGATACGGAAAATGTAGGGCAGATACTAGGTAATCTTTCTAATAATTTAGAAGTGTTTTATAGCTTTCGGAAAGATAGATATTTCAGACCTATTAGAGATGAAGTGGGAGGAAATTTTAACTATGATAAGATTAACTTTCTAGGTAGTTTTATTCAGCTTACCAATCTTAACAAATATTATTCCGTAGAAAGTATAAAGGTTTCAAATAATAGAGTACGACAATTTTATGGAGACATAAATTATCAGCTAGCAGAAAATTGGACCATAGGCTTTGGTGCACGCATTGATCTCTCTAGACGATCTCCAAATTTACTTACTCGAACTATTAGGATGACATATGCTAAAGATTGTGTTAGAATTACTGCAAAGATTTATTCCGATTATCTAGCCGATGGAAGTAGAGGAATCAAAAAGACTACCTCTGCGCCGACTATTTCTATCGGTTTAAAAGTTTTAAACATGTGAGTATACTCGTTTTATTTGAAAAATTGGCTACGTCGTCTTATAAGTTCTGCGGTGCTCACGTACTAAATGTACACTCCGCTCCTTGACTTATAGACTCCTTGCTCTTTTCCAAATAAAACTTCGTCTACTTACTGGTCACTTATTCAGAGTATCACATGAGAAAATTATTATTAATCATTACCGTTTTTTTTACTTTTAATGTAGCACAAGCATCATTACCGAATATAGTAGTATCCGTAAATGATGAACCTATTACTCTTAATGAGTTTCGTGCTAGAAAAAAAATGATTATGGCACTAAATAATGTTGAAAGTCTAACGCCTGCTCAAGATAAGCAGCTAAGTGACTTAGCACTCAAGAGCTTAATTGACGAATCTTTGCTTTTTCAATATGCAGGGGATAGAGAAATTCCGCAAGAAGAGATAGATAACGCTATTAAGTCTATTGAAGATCGTAATAAAATGCCTCACGGTTCTCTTCTTCAGTATCTAAAAAGCAGATCGGTTAATCCTGATAGTTTTATTTCCCAAATTAAATCCGAGTTGATTAAAATGAATATTTTATCAAGTCTATCAAGATCGGTACAAGTAAGTAATAAAGAAATAGATGTCGCAATTTTATCTAGCGATCAAAAAGACGTAGAAATTTCAATGCAAGTATTTACATCTAAAGATGGTGGCAATAAAGCGTTTACGCAGATGAATAATTTGAAAAATCGACTAAAAAAATGTGCGGATGTTAAAAAATCGCTTTATGATAATTTTGCTACTATGCAAATTATTACCGATAAGCTTAGCAAGATAGAAGGCGTAAAACAAACTATTGTAAAGGACTTAACTCCTGATAAAGCAAGTAATGTTTTTGAAGTAAATAACAAATTTGAAATAACATTAGTGTGCAGCAAAAAAATCTTAAATGTTAATGAAGATGAAAATAATTATGTAGTAAATTTCCTAATCAATAAAAAGATTTCGCAAAAAGCACAAAAAATGTTTGAAAATATGCGTAAGAAAGCAGCTATAAAAATAATGCTGCCGTCTTAGTGTGTGTTATTCTATGTCATTCCCGCGTAGGCGGGAATCCAGAAAAATAACCTTGATTATTAATACAGAATTATATTTGATAAAAACAAACATATAAAAACAAGTTTTTATATGTTTTACTGGATTCCCGCTTTCACGGGAATGACATACCCTATGCTCCCTTCAATTGCAAAACACGCAGCTTTACATCAAGTTAATCCTCTTAAAAAGCGCGGACAAAATTTTATTTTTGACAGTAGTCTATGTGATAAAATCGTACGTGCAAGTAACCTGGCAGAAAATAGCCGAGTATTAGAAATAGGGCCCGGCACAGGAGGGTTAACTAGGTCAATATTGCAGAAAAATCCTGAATCCTTAACTGTTATAGAAACAGATGAGAGATGCCTCCCGCTCCTTAATGAGATTAAAGAATATTATCCTAATCTAAATATTATTAAACAAGATGCTCTTAAAATAAATTTAACCGGTTTAAGCTATGATATAGTCAATTCAGTTGGATTTGCATACAAGAAGCTAGAAGCGAAGCCTATAAATAATAGGAGAGCGACGAGTAACGATATAGGCAAGTCCAAATTAATTGACTATAAAGTAACTATAATCTCTAATTTACCGTATCATATAGGTACTGAGTTAGTGATTAGATGGCTGAAAGAAGCACGGCTAATTACTAGTATGACGCTAATGTTACAAAAGGAAGTAGTAGAACGTATTTGTGCTATGCCCTCAACTAAAGCATATGGCAGATTATCGGTAATATGTCAGCTAATAGCTCAAGTGGAAAAGTGCTTTGACGTAGCGCCAACTGCTTTCTATCCACCTCCTAAAGTATATTCTGCGATAGTTAAACTAATACCTTTAGAAAATCCGCCGTCTATTGCTCTGATAAATAAAGTTGAGCAAATAACAAAGCTTGCTTTTGCAGGACGACGGAAGATGATCAAATCATCACTGAAAAATCTTGTACCTAATATACATGAAGTATTAACTCAGTTGAAAATCAATGATAATTATCGTGCTGAAAATCTTGCCCCTCAAGATTATTTGAGAATTGCTGAAATATTATAGCTTGGATCATTCAGCTTTATCTAACTTTTTTGCTTCTGCTTCTTGCTGTAGTTTATATTCTGCTGCTTTTTCTTCTATATAGTTAAAAAAGAAGTAACAGAAAGTTAAAAAACTAGTCAAAACTATTCCAAGAGTTATTAGTATTAACTTAAGCTCTTCCCTTGCATTTTGAGCTTTTAATTTCTGTTCTTCCTCTTCATCAATATAAGACTCAGAGGTTAAAATTTCTTCTTCTTTATATTTTAACTCTTTAAAATTAGCTTATATATTAATGATAGAGTTTAATTATCATGTGAGAGAAGTAATTTATAGGGGGGAATAAGTCAATAATTATATATTTAATAAATCTATCTTACTCAAAAATACGGCTTTTTCTATTTACTAAGTAAATACAATTTAGTTCTTGAGTCTTATAATAAAGCAATTGAACTTGATCCTACAAATTCTGAAGTACAATATAATAAACAACATTTATTAAAGCGTATGTATTATTAAGTAAAAAACGCTGAAAAGCTTTTACTTATTGCCTTTTCAATCTATTCTGTTTGCTAGATTTCTTTAGTCTAAAATAAGCGAGGCAGTGATGCTATTCGTCTATTGTAATTTGCTTGATTTCGACAATTGTCTTATGCAAATGTTCAGCTAAAGCAAACATATTAAATAGCATTGGCTTGGTGGTTAGTTTTTTGCGGCAATCTCTAAATCAGTTCCGCTCATAATATCTAGTTGCGATGCGAATTAATACATTAGGGTCACAGCTATGCATTAATTTCGGTTATCGCTACAGGTTTCCTTGATATCAACAGCCTCAAGTGCCTATAAGATATTTAAAAGTTCCAGCGTGAGCAAAAAAAGATGTTTAGTAAATTTAATATTTTGGAACTTAATATTGAAATCTGAAAAGCTTGATTTTATGCTGCGTTCGCCGTTTGATACATTGGTGAATTTGCCTAAAAATGGCGAATGGTACCCGCGGCCGGACTTGAACCGGCAAGAGCTTACGCTCCACGGATTTTAAGTCCGTTATGTCTACCATTCCATCACGCGGGCAGCTTAAGGTTGCATTTGCTAAGTGGACAGATTAATAAAAAAAATACAAAAAAGCAAGTACTTTTATCGTTAATATATTATTCTGATATGAAAAAGTTATTAAACACCTTTAAAATCGTTAGTTTACTCATTAATTTATTAGATAATTAACTTAAATAGTGACAAAATAGTAATAATATGATAGATTAGTTTCAGAAAGTAATACTTTCTCTTGCATGTTATTGACATGTTTATTGACAAATGCCGCAAGGTAAGGTAGTTTTGCATAATGAATTTTATCGGCTCTTATATTTAAGTAAGGCTTAAAGTAAAATTTAAGTTTTAGTTATTATAAGCGTGTGTTAAGTTCAAATAAGTAATTTCTATCTAATAAAGGTTTTTATGGCTACAAATATAGTAGGTAAAGTTAAGTGGTATAATTCTACGAAGAATTTTGGATTTATTGAACAGGAAAATGGCGGCAAAGATGTGTTTGTACACAAATCAGCCGTAGACGCAGCAGGTTTACATAGCCTTGAAGAAGGACAAGATGTAATTTTTGATCTTGAAGAAAAGCAAGGAAAAGCCTATGCTGTTAACCTCAGAATTAAATAAATATATTTATAATACCAAAAGCAGCTACCCGAAATTGTTTATAATTTAGGGTAGCCTAGTCGTCTTTATCAAAATAGTAAGTATTTTGTTTTTGTCTTATAATAACCTATATAATTTTAAGTATAATAAATTATTTTTACTAAAGGGCATGAAAATGCCCTAAATCTAATAATATTATTCTGGTTTGAAGAAGATTCTAAAATAGTTTCATTATTCATTATCGTTTTATATATTTAGTTGGTGTTTTGTAATCTAGCTTAAGCATATTTTTTGATTCAGGATAATTATATAAGTCGTTATTTTAATTTACTATAACTTATTTTTTATACAATAGACCTCTTGCATAACTTATCTTATAAAGGGAATAAGAACTGCTACTCTACGCAGCGTACATAGTTAAGTATGTAAGGATGAGAGAGCAGCGTCGATGTCTCATATATCTTTAAGAAATGAGTTATGTTAAGAGGTCTAATCAATAATGTGCATATTTTGATTTAAAACTATATTGGATTATATAATGAAAAATTTTAATTTATCTGAAGAATTAATTATTGCTCTCGAGACAATGAATATAACTGAGCCGACTGAAATACAAAAGCAATCGATCCCGGTTGCAATGGCGGGATCGGACATACTCGCTTCTAGCCAAACAGGTTCAGGCAAAACTCTTGCTTATTTATTGCCGTTAATTGATTCATTTATTAAAAATAAAACTACTGCTTTAATTCTTGTTCCGACTAGAGAATTAGCAACGCAAATACACAGTACTTTAAATAAAGTAACTACATCCTATAAAATTAATAGTGCAGTTTTGATAGGTGGTGAACCGATGCCTAAACAATTTATGCAATTAAAAAAGAATCCAAAAGTGATTATCGGTACGCCGGGGCGTATTATCGATCACTTAAATAGGGGCAGTCTAAAAATTGATCGTATAGGCATAACCGTACTTGACGAAATGGATAGAATGCTTGATATGGGGATGAAAGAACAATTAGAAGAAATCAATAAATTTTTACCGGAAAAAAGACAAGTTTTAATGTTTTCCGCTACTATGCCAAAACATATTATTGCTGTTTCTCAAAAATATCTAAACAATCCGGTACGTATTACGGTAGGTGCTACTAATAAAGCAGCTGCAGAAATAAAACAGGAATCAATGCATGTTTCTGATAAAGAAAAATTTAGTGAATTAACTAAACAACTTGGTAATAGGGAAGGATCGGTCATTATTTTTGTGAAGACTAAACGCTCTGCCGATCAATTAGCTAAAATGTTGAAATATGAAAATCATACAGCAGAAGCTATACACGGTGATTTAAGTCAGCGTCAACGTGAAAGAGTAATTTTATCATTTCGTAAGTCAAACCATAGAATAATGGTAGCAACTGATGTAGCGGCTCGTGGGCTTGATATTCCTCATACACAGCATGTTATTAATTATGATTTACCTATGTGTCCTGAAGATTATTTACATAGGATAGGTAGAACGGGTAGAGCAGGGGCTACCGGACATGCGTTGTCTTTTATTTCTCCTTATGATGTTATTAGATGGCGTGCAATCGATCGTCTAGTAAATAAAGGAGAATCTACGCCACGTAGTGAGTTTAGAAGTGATACAAATAATCGTAAAAGATCATTTGGTAAAAGAGCCGGCGGTGACGGTAAAAAGTTTAATGCTTTTGATAGTAGCCGTAAAAGAACCTTTGATGGTAACAGCTACGGTAATAAAAGAAAGAAAGTATCGTAGTTTAGATTTACGTCATTTATATCATTGCGAGGAAATTACGTAAGCAATCTAAAGAGTTTATTATTATCTCATGAGATTGCTATGCAGCCTTATGGCTGCTCGCAATGACGATTAGATATCCATGCGGGCAATGCCTTAGCAGGAATGACATCCGTATATTTTAAAGGAGGATAAATTCATAAGTTTAAATTTTTCACGATTTCAATATATATCTAATATTTTCTTTATATTAATAATTTCTTTTCCCGGAGGTTTAATTTATTTACTTACCGGTTCAACTCTTTCTTTTTGGCTTCGAGAATCCGGTTTTGATAAAATCACTATCGGGCTTTTTAGTTTAGTGAATTTTATTCATATATTTAAATTTTTATGGGGTCCTTTGCTTGAAAAAGTAAGTTTTGCTCCTTTAAGTAAGTGGGGATATAAATATTGTTTAATTATTGCTTTGGTTAGTTGTATTTTTTGTGTATATGTTCTAACAAATTTTAACCCTAACACTCATTTTATACCATTTGCTTTATGCTTAGTAGCTGTGGCATTTTTTTTGTCCATTTATGATATGTTACTTCAATCATCACAGATGTTACTGATTACAAATAAAAATTGGGGCATAAGTGAGGCAGCTTGTACTACAGGCTTTAGAATAGGTATACTTATAGCAGGTTCAGGAGCGTTATATTTATCTACTATCATATCCTGGCAAGATGTTTATCGTGCTATGACCATTTTATGTATACCGTCATTACTATTAATTATAATCTATCCGCTTGAATTTAAAGATAAGATAATTATTAATGATTTTGATAGATTTTGGCATGCTTTTTATGATTTTGTCAAGAAACCTAAATGGCTAATAATTGTTAGTTTTATGCTTCTATATCGTCTTCAAGATAATTTTCTGTCAATTATGCCGAATATGTTTTATCTCGATCTTGGGTATACGAAGAAAGATTTAGCTCTTGGATATAAAGCTTTTGGTATGTGTGCTACAATCCTTGGAGGTTTTATAGGTGGGTTTTTGTGCCGAAAATATGAATATTCTTATTTGTTTAAAAGAGCATTAATATATCATGCTTTATCTAGCCTATCTTTTTTATTTCTCTATTTTTATAATCGAGATATTACAAGTTTGTATATAGCGGTCTTTTTTCAAGAATTTACCAAGGGCTTAACTATGTCGCCGTTTTTTTCTTACCAATTAAGATGCTGTAATTCTAAATATTGTATAACCCAAATTGCTTTAATTACTTCTATTGCTTATATTAGTACCATATTGTTTGGTAGTATTTCAGGCTATGCAGCTACTTATTTAGGCTGGACTTATTTCTTTATTGTAGCAGGATTTTGTTTTATACCGGCTTATATATTAATTAGATATTTGCCGCCTTATGTTATTCCTAGCTAAAAGCGGGAATCTAGCAAAATATTTATAATTGTCACTGCGAGGAGGCGTTGTTGTGTGGATCAATTTCACCTCTGTCATCCCGTGGCTTGACCATGGGGGCCATAAAAACTTAGTATTTTTAACTGGCTCCCGTGGTCAAGCCACAGGATGACACCGAGTGCTTTACCGGTCCCTGCAACAATGCCTTGCGAGGAGCGTAGCGACGTGGCAATCTCTCTTAAATTGCATGAGATTGCTTCGTCGGCATAAATGCCTTCTCGCAATGACGTGGATAGGTAGTATTGGATTCCTGCTGCCGCAGGAATGACATATACGGCTTTTGAGAGCCATGCAAAAATGCCTAAATACAAATATATTGTAAAAGTAGTACTATCAATTTATAATAATCAACAAATTTATTAGTGTGCTTTAATTATGTTTATTCAAACTGAAGATACTCCAAATCCAGATGCAATAACATTTTTCCCAGGGCAGGAAATAAGTAGTGATCAGCCGGTATTTTTTAGTGAGCTTGCTGAAGTAAAAGGAAGAAGCAAACTTGCAGAATCATTATTTCATATTAATAATGTAAAATCAGTGTTTTTCGGTAGTGATTTTATAACAGTAACTAAACAAGCTGAAGGTAATTGGCAAGTTATAAAGCCTGAAATTTTAATGGTTATTATGGATCATTTTGTTTCAGGCTTTTCTGTATTTGAAGAAAACACCAAAGCAGATAATGTAAATCATAACCTTGATGGGCTTTCGGAAATAGAGAAGCAAATCGTAGAGATTATTGAAACTAGGGTGCGTCCATCTGTTGCACAAGACGGCGGCGACATAATATATAAAGGCTTTGAAAACGGTGTAGTTAAATTAGCACTTCGTGGTGCATGTCTTGGATGTCCTAGTTCCACCATCACCTTAAAAAACGGCATTGAGTCCATGCTTAAACATTTTGTACCGGAAGTGCAAGAAGTTGAAGCTGTAGAGGAAGATTTTGAGTAATTTAGTATGCTAACTGCGAGCGACCACGGACCTTGTTGTATAGGTTAGTCTTCGTCATTGCGAGAAGAAACTGCAAGTTTCGACGAAGCAATCTAGTAAAAAATTCTGATTTACAGAATTTTTGATTATTTTTTCTGGATTGCCACGCAGTCTACGACTGCTCGTGATGACGTTAAATGTCATATAGTATATTAAATTTTTTTGAAGAATAGTATGGTCCTATTCTTCCTTTGCAGAATTGATTGTATCATTTTGATGCCAAATAACGTAATGTAGTTCAACATCTTTTGGAGCATATACTATGATAGGTAGTTTGCTATTATATCTTAAAAATGTTTCATCGCCTAAAAATACACTAACCGGTTGTATGGTTGCTTTTACGTTTGGGCATGCCATCATTGTACTAGCAGGGTGATCGCTAACTTGATCGATTATATAATAATTATATCCTAATCCTTCTAAAGTTTTTGTTTCCAGCTTACCACCAAACCAAACACGATTACAATCTTGCATTGCATTTTTTGTTGCTTGCAATTCTACTTTTAGCTTTTCTTCATTGGACTCTGTAGGTAAATGAATTACATAACGCTTTTGATTTTCAAGTGGCGTAGGATAGGGTGCAATATCTTTTAACCGCTTATCGGTATCGGCTAATAAATCAGTATTTAAAAAACATGATATAAGAAATAGTATAATTTTATTTGGCATATGATTATTTTTTTAATTAGAATCCATTATCTCGCCTAGAGGAGTTATATAAGAAGAATTTATTTTACCATCGGCTATATCAACACTAAAGCCTTCACTATAGTCAACATCACCATTTTCGTTTATTTTTGTACTTAAAAATAATATAGAATTTTCAAATTTATTTTCTTTTAATATAGGCTGATTATTTAAACTAAAAACTTTCATGGCAAGCCTTTCATGCTTAGGTAATCTAAAATATATTTCTGATCCGTTATTGGATTCAAAAAAATTACATTTATTATAAGCACCTAATAATAATAAATTATTTAATATATCTATGGTAACTTGTTCTTCAAGGTTTATAATCTTAGGAAATAATATGTAATTATTGTGATTATTTTGTATATTTGAAATAAGAATACTTTGAGAGTTATATTGCTATTTTTCCAAATATATTTTTGCAAAATTATTTTGTTTTAATTCTGTAAAGGTTAGTTCAGCCTTATATTTTTGTTTGTCACTAGAAAAGTTAGGTAGCGTTTTTATTAAATGAAAACCAAGGGAGGTTGTGCTAAATCTTGTATTCAGCATATTATTTTGATTTAATTCGGTAAAATCTAATGCGGCATAGCATGTTGCTCCGTCAATGTCTAAACTATATACAGGCTTATCTTCCAATATCTCTTCAAATAAATCTTCCCATAGCTCGTGTAACTCTTGTAAAAAATTTTGAGCATGTTCTTTAGTTTTACAAACATCAATTTGATTTGCAAAGCTTTTTGTTATAAAAAACTTTAAATCTTTTTGATCCGATCAAGATAAATCATGAATGTGACATTTAAATGTTTTATCTACATAATTTATTAGTGATGCAGTATCTGCAGGAAAATTTTTAGTTATTTCTAATAATTCTTTTTTATGCTGTTCTGAAATTATATTCATTTTCTAATCTAATCCCGTTTCTTTCTTAAAAAAGCCGGTATGTCATGAATATCAGACTCTTTATTATCTTGATCTAGAGTACTAACAACAACGTTTTTGCGTTCTAAAGTTTGATTATTTGAAGCACGCAGAGAACCCCATATTTTTCCTAAAAATGATGGTTTGGGTGAGTCATCTTCAGATTGGTTGAAAGTATTGGCATGTAACCCTAGCTCTTTTTCATTTCCGATAAAATTTTGATTTATTGGAGCGTCGGTAATTTCAATATTTTCGGTACTGTAGCTGTTAAAATCAGGAATTTCTTCTATTTGTGTAGGTTGTGCTATAGCTTTATTATAAGTTTCCTCAGGAACTATATTGGTAGTTTCAGCTATTGCAGGTTTATATGTCGGTACTTTATCGGCATCAATACCGGTAGCAACAACTGATACTCTGATAATTCCTTTTAATTCCGGATTAAATGTTGAACCGAAAATAATATTAGCATCAAGGTTATCTACTTCTTCTCTAATTCTATTAGCAGCGTTGTCAACTTCAAATAAGGTCATGTCGGAACCGCCGGTAATATTGATTAATACACCTCTTGCACCGCACATTGAGCTATGATCTAGCAGTGGATTTGAAATTGCAGATTCTGCTGCTTTAATAGCTCTATCTTCGCCACTAGCTTCACCTGTACCCATCATTGCTTTACCCATTTCGCTCATTACTGCTTTAATATCGGCAAAATCAAGATTAATAAGTCCCGGCATAATCATTAAATCCGTTACTCCTCTAACGCCTGCATGTAATACGTCATCTGCCATTTTGAAAGCATCGGCAAACGTCGTTTGTTCATTAGCAATACGGAATAGATTTTGGTTCGGTATTACAATTAAAGTATCAACGAATTGCTGTAATTCAATAAGTCCTTTATCGGCAGTTTTCATACGATGACCGCCTTCAAAATGGAAAGGTTTAGTTACTACCCCAACCGTAAGGATGCCTAGTTCTTTAGCAATGCGTGCAATAATCGGTGCAGAACCGGTACCTGTACCACCGCCCATACCTGCCGTAATAAATACCATATTGCTATTTTCTAGGTAATTACGAATTTCGCTTTCTGATTCTTGAGCAGCAAGTGCTCCAACCTCAGGAGAAGCTCCTGCCCCAAGACCTCTAGTCGTAGAAACACCGAGTTGTATTTTGTTAGTGCATAAAGAATGTTCAAGCGATTGTGCATCAGTATTAGCTACTACAAAATTAGCACCTTGCAGATTAGCACTAATCATATTATTTACTGCATTACTACCTGCACCCCCAACGCCGAAAACTGTAATGGTCGGCTTTAATACTATATTTTCAGGAGCTTTGATATTTAGAACCATGATACTCTTTTATTTTATATAATTAATGTTTAAGTATAATAAAAGATTTAGAAATTTCCATAAACTTTTTATGAAAAATGTGGATGATTTTCTTTTATAGTGAATTAGCTTGAATTAGGGATGATTTATAAGAAATATTTTATTTTTTTAAGGGCATAGCGAATACCGTTAATGCTAATCCATTTACGGTATGAGATATGTTCTTAAAAAATTAAAAGATGATATAGAAATTGTCCATAATTCAAGTTAATTCACTATAAAATAGCGGAATGCCGTATTATGACATGTTTTGATTAATGCTTTATGTTAGTGGCCATAGGAAGTCCTTCATGCATGGCAGTTAATAAATAAGTTGTATCATATGCAGTAAGCTTGTTGGCTCTTGCAGTTTGTATAATTTCATGTATGGAAAAATTTAAATTTGATATATTAAGGGGGAGAGAGTTTAAAAAATCTATAATTTTAATAACCTCTACTGATTTTATTCTAGCACGTTTTTCTGCTATTAATATTACATTAGTTACTTCAAGTCTCTAAAGAGGCGGTACTATCACTCTAAACTTATAACAATAATCTAATGTAAAATCTGAATATTTATCACGTTCATCATACAAGAACCATGAGACAGTTATGGAGCAATCGGCTATAAACGGTTTAGAATTCACCATTTTCTACCTTCATCTCTAAGCTCTTTAATAGTATAAGGAGCCAATGTTTTGCCTTTACGGAATTCTCTTATTTGCTCTACTATATTATCCATTTTAGGTTTTTGAGTTATAATTTTTGCAACCGGCGTATTATGCTTACAAATGGTAATTTGCTCTCCGTCTTGTACACGCTGTATTAGATCGGAAAAATGAGTTTTTGCTTCGAGTAGGTTAATTTGATTAGATAAATTTTGTTTCACATAGGTAATATAATAAATAGACTAATTTAATATTATCCTATTTATAAGATTTTGTACAGTAATATTAATAATTTAAATTAATATCT
This sequence comes from Candidatus Rickettsia tasmaniensis, assembly GCF_036857515.1. Classification (NCBI taxonomy): domain Bacteria; kingdom Pseudomonadati; phylum Pseudomonadota; class Alphaproteobacteria; order Rickettsiales; family Rickettsiaceae; genus Rickettsia; species Candidatus Rickettsia tasmaniensis. Next base: position 41,587 of record NZ_JAQCNX010000002.1, read on the forward strand.
TTATATAAAACCTAAGATTGACCAACCATTTTTTCAGGTACTACTATTTTATCAAATTCTGCTTCCGATAGAAGATTGAGTTTTTTAGCTGCTTCTTTTAAAGTGATCCCGTGCTTATGTGCTTCTTTAGCAATTTTTGCGGCATTATCATAGCCTATATGCGGATTAAGAGCTGTAACAAGCATTAGAGATTTATCACGTAAATCATTAATGCGTGCTATATTGGGTTCTAATCCTTTAACACAGTGAGTAACAAAGCTGTTTACGCTATCGGATAACAGCTCTATAGATTGTAGGATATTGTATATTATTACGGGTTTAAATACGTTAAGTTCAAGATGTCCGTTTGAGCCGGCAATAGTAACCGTAACATGATTCCCCATCACCTGACTGCACACCATTGTTAAAGCTTCGACTTGTGTAGGGTTTACTTTACCGGGCATAATAGAAGAACCAGGTTCATTCTCAGGTAAATGTAGCTCACCAAGACCGCATCTTGGACCGGAGCCGAGCAGTCTTATATCATTTGCTATTTTCATTAAGCTAACTGCTATAGTATTAAGAGTTCCTGAAAATTCTACTAGTGCGTCGTGAGCAGCTAGACTTTCAAATTTATTAGGAGCCGTCTTAAAGGGTTGTTTAGTAAACTCTGCCACTTTCTCAGCAAATTTTATATCAAAGCCTATTTTTGAGTTAATACCTGTACCGACTGCCGTTCCTCCTTGGGCAAGTAGATAAACTTTTTGTAGTGCATTTTCTATGCGTTCTAAAGCATACTCTATTTGTGCAATATATCCGGAGAATTCCTGTTTAAGAGTTAAAGGAGTTGCATCCTGCAAGTGGGTGCGTCCTATTTTTATGATTTTGTCCCAATCTTTTGACTTATCCTGCAAAGAGGTAAGTATATTATTCAAAGCTGGTATCAGTTGCTGTTTAGTTGCAAGTACGGTTGCTATATGCATAGCGGTTGGAAAAGAGTCGTTGGATGATTGTCCTTTATTAACATGATCGTTAGGATGTACCGGAGATTTGCCGCCTTTCTTGCCTGTTAATTCTTCGTTGGCAATAGAGGCAATAACCTCGTTCATATTCATGTTTGTTTGCGTTCCTGAACCTGTTTGCCAAACTACTAAAGGAAAATTATCCTCAAATTCGCCTTCTAAGATTCTATCCGTGGCTTTATCTATACTTATAGCGATTTTAGCTTCTAAATCACCAAACTCATGATTAACCTGTGCTGCACATTTTTTTAAAATAGCAAGAGCACGAATTAAAATTTCAGGCATTTTTTGCTTGCCTATTTTAAAATTTTCTAAAGATCTTTGAGTTTGAGCCCCCCAATAAAATTTTTCTTCTATTTGAATTTCTCCAAAAGAATCACTTTCGGTTCTGTAATTTTTCATAAATTGTTAAATGTTATATAATTATCTATTTTTTTCATAAAATGATCACTTACTGCATTCAAGTCTAATTGCTGGGCTAATTTAGCAAAGCTATAATATAATTTGTCTGTTAAAGAAGCTTTTTTTAGATTCTTAGCAATAAATATTAATGTGCTTTCTATCATAAGATTACGATTAAAACTATAAAATTTTTGCCAATGTTCATTATATTTAGGTTCGAAAGATGCTATATAATCGGAATATATAGGTTTAGTAATTACTGCTTTACCTTGATATATATCAAATATAATATCATTAATTAATCTTTCATTCTTGAGGTTATTGATCACTTTATCAAAAAAATTGTTTAATATAGCTGTTGTTATCTCTTTTTCTGTAAGTGCATTTATAAATATGTCTAATTGTTTTTCAAAACTCTCGATAATTTGTTCATTTGGTCCCCTTTTCATGACTTTTCTCTCAAATTAATTGATATAATAAAAGTTTATGACTTTAATTTTAGTAGACTAAATATTTATATCGAAGTAAATAAAAAACAATATTTGATTTATTAAAAATATTATTTATGTAATGAATGAAAAATTATAGAAGCGGCATTTGATACATTAAGACTTTCTACTCTCTGAGAAATAGGGATTTTGGCTAAATAATCACATGTTTCTGCGACTAATCTTCGTATGCCTTTATCTTCTGAGCCAAATACCAATACTATTTTGTCGGAAATTAATTTATCGGTAAAGTAGTCATTTGCAGAACCTGTTAGACCTATAATCCAAAAGCCGTGTTTTTTAAGATAATTCATACATGAGCGTAAGTTAGTAACTTTAATTATAGGTATTAATTCTAAAGTACCGCAAGCCGCTTTAGCAATGCCGCCGCTTTCATTCGGAGAATTATCTTGAGGTAATATTATAGCATTTATATCAAAAGCAGCGGCACTACGAATAATTGCTCCAATATTTTGTGTGTCTGTTATTTGATCAAGAATCGCAATTTTACATTTTGGATTTGTTATATCTATGTCCTCTAAATTGTAAGAAAAAATTGGTCTAATTTTTGCAGCTATTCCTTGATGTGTTTGGTTTTCCAGTAATTTAGATAAAATATCGTTATTAACAATTTCATAAGATCTAGTACCTATTAATTTTTTGTTTGTATCAAAAATTTCCCTAGTGCATAAAATATTGTCAATTTGACGTTTTGGATTATTTAGAGCAGAAAATACAGGATGTTTACCATACATATAATAACAATGTTTAGAATCAAGTTTTTTATTTTGCATCTTATTGAAAACCGTTAGTAATTTGTTCTTGACAGAAACTACTATTTATTATAGAAAGTTACAACTAAATAAATGTGCAAGCTGCTATTTGTTTATTTGATGATTCGGCAAGAAGTTTTATTAAGTCCTAATACTAATTATATATTGTATTTTACAGTGAATTAGTCTATTTAATACAGTAAAGTTCTTTAGGAGGGGTGGCCGAGTGGTCAATGGCAGCAGACTGTAAATCTGCCCGCGTAAGCGTTCGAAGGTTCGAATCCTTCTCCCTCCACCACTTAAATGGTTCAGGGAAGCATATCATTTTATTTAAAAATAAAACATAATTGTGTATATTTATAAATCTGAATAAAATTGATATAGCACTGTTAACAAAATAACTTTGAAATTATTTTATTATCATAGTGCCATAAATGCGGGTGTAGCTCAATGGTAGAGTTCCAGCCTTCCAAGCTGGCTGTGTGGGTTCGATTCCCATCACCCGCTCCAGAGATAGTGGTAACAAATAAATTTAGCAAAAAAATGCACTTATAAAAAATTAACTTGTATTAAACCTAAAAAATTGTAGAGAGTAATAATATGGCAAAAGCAAAATTTGAACGAACTAAACCGCACGTTAATATAGGTACGATCGGTCACGTAGATCACGGTAAAACTTCCTTAACGGCAGCAATAACTATAGTACTTGCTAAGACAGGTGGAGCACAAGCTACAGCGTATGATCAAATTGATGCTGCTCCTGAAGAAAAAGAAAGAGGTATAACTATTTCTACTGCACACGTAGAATATGAGACTAAAAATAGACACTATGCACACGTAGATTGTCCGGGACACGCTGACTATGTAAAGAACATGATAACCGGTGCCGCTCAGATGGACGGTGCAATATTAGTAGTTTCTGCTGCTGATGGTCCTATGCCGCAAACTAGAGAGCATATATTACTAGCAAAACAGGTAGGTGTGCCTGCTATGGTAGTATTCTTAAATAAAGTAGATATGGTGGATGATCCTGATCTATTAGAACTAGTAGAGATGGAAGTAAGGGAATTATTATCAAAATATGGTTTCTCGGGTGATGAAATACCTATTATTAAAGGTTCTGCACTTCAAGCTTTAGAAGGAAAGCCTGAAGGTGAAAAAGCTGTTAATGAGCTAATGGATGCAGTAGATGGCTATATACCGCATCCTGTAAGAGCTACGGATAAACCTTTCTTAATGCCGATAGAAGATGTATTCTCTATTTCAGGAAGAGGTACTGTTGTAACTGGTAGAGTAGAGTCAGGAATAATTAAGGTAGGTGAGGAAATTGAAATAGTCGGTCTAAAAGATACGCAAAAAACTACCTGTACCGGTGTAGAAATGTTCAGAAAATTACTTGATGAAGGACAAGCCGGAGATAATGTCGGTATATTACTACGCGGTACAAAAAGAGAAGAAGTTGAAAGAGGACAAGTTCTCGCAAAACCTGGTAGCATAAAACCGCATGATAAGTTTGAAGCTGAAGTATATGTGCTTAGTAAAGAAGAAGGTGGACGTCATACCCCATTTACTAATGACTATCGTCCGCAGTTCTATTTTAGAACAACAGACGTTACCGGTACAATAAAATTGTCTGCTGATAAGCAGATGGTTATGCCTGGAGATAATGCTACTTTTACAGTGGAATTAATTAAACCGATTGCGATGCAGGAAGGGTTGAAATTCTCTATACGTGAAGGTGGTAGAACAGTGGGTGCCGGCGTAGTAACTAAAATAAATAATTAATTGATTTTATAAATACCTATTATTAAAAAATAATAGGTATTTATATTTTAAGATGTAATAAGACATTTTTCCGAACCGGCTTATAGAGAAGAATTTGAAGGAGGTACGGAACGCAGAACCGCAGCGTATATAACAGACGTGAGGATTCGAGTACCGGATCGACGTACAAATTACCTCTAGAAGTAAGGTTTGGAAAGATGTCTAAAAAAACATCTTGCTGTTTAAATATTAGGTTTACTGAATGAAAAATAAAATCAAAATTCGTTTAAAATCATTTGATCACCGCAGCCTTGATCAAGCTACAAAAGAGATAGTGAGTGCTGTTAAAAGAACGTTTGCTAACATTAATGGCCCTATTCCGTTACCTAGAAAAATTGGAAGATTTACCGTAAATAGGTCTCCTCATGTACATAAGAAGTCAAGAGAGCAATTTGAAATTAGAAAGCATAAAAGATTATTAGTTATAGGTGATCCGAATCCGGCGGTTGTCGATGCTTTAAGTAAAGTTGATTTAGCAGCAGGTGTTGATGTAGTGATTGAATTAGAGAGTGGAGAATAAATGAGAACCGGTATAATTGCTCAAAAAATTGGGATGACTAGTGTTTTTAATGATAAAGGCGAAAGAATTTCTTTAACATTAGTAAAAGTTGATGATTGTCAAGTAGTAGGACATAAAACTCTAGCAAAACATGGATATAATGCTTTGGTTATAGGTGTAAAAGATAAAAAAATATCTAGAGTAACCAAACCTATGAAACAAGTTTTTGCTAATGCTAAAATATCTCCTAAAACTAAATTAAAAGAATTTAGAATTTCTGAAGAGAATTTTATTGATATAGCAGCAAGTCTAGAAGTAGACCATTTTACAGCAGGACAATTTGTGGATATAACGGCAACTACTATAGGTAAAGGATTTGCCGGTAGTATGAAAAGACATAATTTTAGAGGTCTTGAAGCTTCTCACGGTGTTTCGATATCCCATCGTTCGCATGGTTCTACAGGACAAAGACAAGATCCAGGAAAGGTTTTCAAAGGCAAAAAAATGGCCGGTCATATGGGATGCAACCAAGTTACTATTCAAAATTTGAAAATATTTGCCGTTGATAAGGAGCGTAAGCTTATTATGATTCAGGGTAGTATACCCGGTCACAAAAATTCGTATCTTTCAGTAAAAGATGCAATAAAAAAGATTTCAATAACTGTATAATAGATATTTAGACATGTTTGTTGAGGTTAAAGATTATCAAATTAACAAAACGCCATGCAATATTATTTATATAAAAGTTTTATATAAGACTGTATAAGGTTAAATAAAGATGAAAACTAAAATATTAAGTCTTGCTAATGAAGAAGTTGGTGAGATTAGCTTAAATGAAGATATATTTGCTGTTGAATTTATCAGAGATGATATAATAAAGCAGGTTATTGATTGGCAGAGAGCCAAGGCAATGTCCGGTAACCACAAAACTAAAACAGTATCAGAAGTATTAGGAACCACAAAAAAACCTTTTAAGCAAAAAGGTACAGGTAATGCAAGACAAGGCTCCCTTAGATCGGTACAGATGCGTGGTGGTGGTGTAGCTCATGGACCTAGAGTACGTAGTCATGCAACAAAATTACCTAAAAAAGTACGAAAACTTGGTTTAATTCATGCTTTATCCGAGAAATGCGCTGAAGGAAAATTATTAGTAATAGATTCTTTAAAGCTAGATAAGCCTAAAACTTCTGCTCTTGTAAATATATTAAACAAATTTCAAGGGAAAAGTTTCTTTGTAGTAGACGGGAATGAAGTAGATATTAATTTTTCTTTAGCTGCAAAAAATATTTATAATACTGTGATTGTTCCACAAATAGGAGCAAATGTTTATGATATAATACGACATGAATATGTCCTATTATCACAAGAAGCAGTGAGCGTTTTAGAAGAGAGGTTAAGATGAGTTCTTATAAATACTACGATTTAATTAGAAAACCTATTATTACAGAAAAAACTACAACCCTTTCGGAACAAAATAAATATGCTTTTTATGTAGATAAATTTGCTGAAAAACTTACCCTTAAAAAGGCTATAGAAGAAATATTTAAAGTAAAAGTAAAAAAAGTGAATATTTTAAACGTTAAAGGTAAGAAGAAAAGATTTAAAGGAATTATAGGGACTCAAATCAATAGAAAGAAAGCTATTGTTACATTAGAAAAAGACCATAATATCGATTTTGCCGGAGGAATTAAATAAATGGCTTTAAAAAACTTTAATCCAATTACTCCTTCTCTTAGAGAGTTAGTTCAAGTTGATAAAACTAGTTTATGGAAAGGCAGACCTTTAAAATCTTTGACCAAAGGTATATCTAAAACCGGTGGACGAAATAATCAAGGTAGAATTACTTCTTGGCACAGAGGTGGAGGACACAAAAAATTATATCGTATTATTGATTTTAAAAGAAATAAAATCGATATTTCTGCTATTGTTGAAAGAATAGAGTATGACCCTAACAGAACTGCTTTTATTGCTTTAATAAAATATGAAGATGGGGAATATTCTTATATTCTAGCACCACAAAAATTATTTGTAGGTGATAGAGTAATATCAAGTCAAGATGCTGATATAAAAATAGGAAATTGTTTACCTTTAAAATTCATTCCTATCGGTACTACTTTACATAATGTTGAAATGAAAGTCGGTAAGGGCAGTCAAATTGCAAGGTCTGCAGGTACTTCAGTAGATCTAGTGGGTAAAGATTCAGGATATGCTCAGATTAAATTAAGATCAGGTGAATTTAGGTTAGTACCTTTAGATTGTAAAGCTACTATAGGTAGTATATCTAACCCGGATCAAAAAAATATTAATTTAGGCAAAGCAGGTAGAAATAGATGGCTAGGTTGGAGACCGCATGTTAGAGGTGTAGCAATGAATCCTGTAGATCACCCTCATGGCGGTGGTGAAGGTAAAACTTCAGGAGGTCGCCATCCTGTTACTCCTTGGGGATTCCCAACAAAAGGTAAGAAGACACGTAAAAATAAACGTACTTCAAAATTTATCGTAAAGAAAAGAAAGTAGATTTTAAATTAATTAGGTATTAGTATGGCACGTTCAATATGGAAAGGGCCTTTTGTAGACGGTTATTTAATAAAGAAAGTTCAAAAATTAATGGAATCAGGTAAATCTGAAATGATTAAAACTTGGTCTAGAAGATCAACGATTTTACCTATTTTTGTAGGGTTTACCTTTTCTGTTCATAATGGAAATAAATTTATTCCGGTTTCTGTAAATGAAGAAATGGTTGGAAGAAAATTAGGTGAGTTTGCTCCTACTAGAACATTTCACGGTCATGGAGCAGATAAAAAAGTCAAAAGAAAGTAAAGATTTATATGGTACAGGAAAATAAAAATTTTGCTACGGCACAAGCTAAATCTATTAGAGTAAGTTCAAGGAAGCTCAATTTAGTTGCAGCCTTTATTAGAAATATGAAAGTATCTGAAGCATTGGTACAATTAACTTTTTCTCCTAAAAGAATTGCAAAAGTTGTAAAAGATTGTTTACAATCTGCTGTTGCAAATGCTGAAAATAATTTAGGTCTAGATATAGATAGATTGGTTATTACTAAAGCGACTGTAGGTAAGGCTTTAGTAATGAAAAGAGTTATGCCAAGAGCAAAAGGAAGAACAACTAGAATAAATAAGTTTTTTAGTAATCTTTATATAACTGTTACAGAAAAAGAGGATAATTAAAATGGGGCAGAAAGTTTGTGCACATGGTTTTAGAGTTGGACCGACTTTAATTAAAGGTTGGGATTCCGTATTATATGCAGAAAAACATTATAAAACTCTTTTTATACAAGATTTAAAAATTAGGGATTTAATAAATAAGGGTTTTAATCAAGCTCAAATTAGCAGAGTTTTAATTGAACGCCCTTCTAATAAAAGTATTATTATTAATATTAATGCCAAAAAACCAAACATCATTATCGGTAGAAACGGTAGTGAAATTGATAAGCTAAAAAAAGCTATCGAGAAAATGACTTCTTTAAAAGAAGTTTATATAAATATTCACGAAGTTAGAAAATTTAATATAGATGCTGCTATAGTAGCTCAAACTATAGCACTACAGCTTGAAAAAAGAGTTTCTTTTAGAAAAGCTATGAAAACAGCAATTCAGGCTTCATTTAAACAAGGTGGACAAGGTATCAGGGTTAGTTGTTCAGGACGACTTGGAGGTGCTGAAATTGCTAGAACCGAATGGTATATAGAAGGAAGAATGCCGTTACATACTTTAAGAGCTGATATTGATTATTCAACAGCTGAGGCTATAACTACTTATGGAGTTATAGGGGTTAAAGTGTGGATTTATAAAGGTGAATATACAGAAAATAAAAGATATAATTAATTTTAAGTATTAAAATGTTAGCTCCGAAAAAACAAAAATTTAGAAAAGCTCATAAGGGTAGAGTGGCTTCAAAAGCAAAAGCAGGTACGACGCTTGCTTTTGGATCATTTGGTCTAAAATCTATAGACGGTTGGCGTGTTACTGCAAGACAAATAGAAGCAGGAAGAAAAGCTGCTACTAGATGTATGAAAAGGCAAGGAAGATTATGGATTCGCATTTTTCCGGATGTTCCCGTTTCTAAAAAGCCTGCCGAAGTAAGAATGGGTAAAGGTAAAGGTTCTGCTGAATTTTTTGCAGTTAGAGTTTCGCCTGGAAGAATTATGTTTGAAATTGAAGGGGTAGAAGAAAATGTTGCACTTAGAGCTTTGGAGCTTGCAAGTGCAAAATTACCTGTTAGAACAAGGATAGTGAGACGTTATGAATGATTTAAAATTATTAAGAAGTAAGTTATCTACTGAAACAATAGAAGAGCTTTATAAAAACCTTAATCTTTTAAAAAAAGAATTGTTTAATTTAAGGTTTCAACAAGCTTTAGGTGAGTTAAAAAATACTAGTAGGTTTTCGTTAGTCAAAAAGTCTATAGCACGTATTAAAACTGAATTAACAAAAAGAGCTAATAGTGAGGAATATTAAAATGCCGAAAAGAGTGTTACAAGGTGTGGTTATAAGTTCAAAAGCTAATAAGACGGTTACAGTAAAAGTAGAAAGAAAGTTTAAGCATCCTATTTATAAAAAATTCGTGAAAGTATCTAAAAAATATGCTGCTCATGATTCAGAACATAAGTATCAAGAAGGAGATAAAGTTAGTATAATTGAAAGTCGTCCTATCTCAAAAACCAAAACATGGGTAGTGGTAAATGGGGAATAAAGTTTTTTAATCTTTGACTTTATAAGGTAGATTATTTATTTTATGTCTCGTGTATAAAAAATTGGAAGTAGTTTATGATTCAAATGCAGAGCATCTTGGAAGTTGCAGATAATTCCGGTGCTAAAAAAGTTATGTGTATTAAAGTTTTAGGTGGCTCTCACCATATGGTGGCAAAGCTGGGTGATGTTGTAGTTGTATCTGTTAAAGACGCTATACCCGGCGGTAAGGTTAAAAAGGGTGATGTTTATAAAGGCGTGATTGTTCGTACAAAGACTGGAGTAGTAAGACCTGACGGTAGTACAATAAAATTTGATAAAAACGCGTTAGTGCTTTTGAATAAACAAGATGAACCTATCGGTACTAGAGTTTTCGGTCCTGTTACAAGAGAACTTAGAGCAAAAAAATATGTTAGAATAATGTCGCTTGCAGAGGAAGTGTTATAAATGATTAAATTAAAAGTAAAAAAAGGTGATGAAGTTGTTGTTATTACCGGAAAGCACAAAGGAAAAAAAGGTAAAATATTAAAAGTTTTCCCGGAGGACAGTAAAATAATTGTTTCTGGAGTAAATTTAGTAAAAAAGCATACTAAATCTAATCAAATGAGTGAAGGCGGGATAATAACTAAAGAATTACCTATACATATCTCAAATATTGCACACATCGATCCAAAAACCGGTAACCCTACCAAGGTAGCTTTTAAATTCTTAGAAGACGGTTCTAAGGTTAGAGTGGCAAAGAAATCAGGGGAAATTATCGGTAAGGAAGGTAAATAATGTTAAGATTTAAAAAATTATATCAGCAAAAAATTATTGAAAACTTACAAAAAAAATTTTCTTATAAAAATAAACACGAAATACCGCAAATTAAGAAAATTGTTATAAATATGGGAGTAGGGGAAGCAACAGTCGATTCCAAAGTAATTAATAATGCAGTAAATGATCTTACTTTGATTTCCGGTCAGAAGCCGGTTGTAACGTTAGCAAGAAAATCTATTGCAACTTTTAAGTTACGCGAAAATGTGAAAATAGGTTGCAAGGTTACATTACGTAAAGATAGAATGTATGATTTTTTAGAGAGGTTAGTAATTGTTGCATTACCCCGTGTTAAGGAATTTCGCGGTTTTTCTTATAAAAGTTTTGATGGTAAAGGAAATTTTACTTTTGGATTAAAAGAGCAGATAGTTTTTCCTGAAATTAATTACGATAAAATCGATACAATAAGGGGTATGGATATTACAATCGTTACATCTGCTAAAACAGATCAAGAAAGTAAATTTTTGTTATCAGGGTTTAATTTACCTTTTTATAATTAATTTTTAGGATATATATAATGGCAAAAGTAAGTTCTATAAAAAAGAACGAAAATAGGAAAAAAAAATCACAAAGTTTACATAATAAACGTTTAGCACTAAAAAGTAAAATTTATGATAAAAATATTTCATTAGAAGAGCGTTTTTCTTTGGTAATGTCACTTGCACAATTACCTAGAAATTCATCATCTACTAGAATAAGAAATAGATGTGAGCTTACAGGTAGACCAAGAGGTGTTACAAGAAAGTTTGGTATATCGAGGAATAAGCTTAGAGAATTAATAGGTAGAGGCTTAGTTCCCGGTGTAGTTAAGTCAAGTTGGTAAAAGTCGATAGGTAAATCATATGTCAATGACGGATAATGTAGCAGATATGTTAACTAGAATTAGAAATGCTTATAAAAGCAAATTGATAAATGTTTCTTTTCCTAGTTCTAAAATTAAAACTTCAATTTTAGATGTTTTGCAAAAAGAAGGTTATATAAAAGATTATATAACTACTCAAAAAAATAATATTAGTTATACTGAGGTAGCTTTAAAATACTCTGTTAATGGCAATGCTTCTATATGCGAAATGCATAGAGTATCAAAGCCTGGAAAAAGAGTATATTCTGCTATCAAAGATTTGAAAGGATATTATAATAATATGGGTATATATATTCTTTCTACTCCTTACGGTGTTATGTCTGATAGAGAAGCTCATATTAAAAATGTCGGCGGCGAAGTAATTTGTAAAGTATTTTAAGGTAAAAAAATGTCACGTGTTGGAAAATTGCCGATTACTATACCTGAAGGTATAAAAATTGGTTTAAATGATTTAGAAGTAAAAATATCCGGACCTAAAGGCGAATTATCAAAAACTTTTAAAGGTAATATAGCAATTTCATTGGCAGAAAATAAGCTTTTAGTAAAACCTTTAGCCGCAAATAAAAATGCACGTGCTATGTGGGGTACTGCAAGAAGCATAATATCAAATATGGTTACCGGCGTTAAAGAAGGTTTTAAGCTTAAACTCGAAATTAACGGAGTCGGTTACAGGGCGATGGTAAAAGGTAAATATTTAAATTTAATGCTTGCTAAAAGCCATAATACAAAAATTGAAATACCTTCAGATATTAAAATAGAGATGCCCAAGCAAAATATTATTATTCTTGAAGGAACAGATAAAGAAAAATTAGGACAATTTGCTTCAATTATTATAAAACAGAGACCACCTGAGCCTTATAAAGGAAAAGGAATTAAATTTGAAAATCAATTTATACCGCGTAAAGAAGGTAAGAAAAATTAAATTTAAGAGTTAAATATGCGTAGTGCTAAGCTAAAATTTGAAAAAAGAAGAAGTAGAATAAGACATAAAATATCTAAAACATCTAATAGAGTTAGATTATCAATATTTAAGTCAGGTAGACATATATATGCACAAATTATTGATGATTCTAAGTCTATAACAATTGCTTCTGCTTCAACTTTAGATGAGAAAATAAAAAAATTAAAAAAATCTCATTGTAATATTGAAAATGCTATCAAAGTAGGCGCAGAAATAGCAAAAAAAGCTGATTCTGCAGGGATAAAAGACGTAGTGTTTGATAGAGGTGGATATAAGTATCACGGTGTTGTAAAAGCTCTAGCTGATGCAGCTAGAGAGAAAATAAAATTTTAGGTTATAAGGTTGTAGTAATGTCTAAAGTTAAAAAAAATGACGAGACTTTAAGTGAAGTTTTAGTTGATGTAAATAGAGTTACAAAAGTAGTAAAAGGCGGTAGAAGCTTTGCTTTTTCTGCTTATGTAGTGGTCGGTGATAAAGCCGGCAGAGTCGGAGCGGGACACGGAAAAGCTAAAGAAGTAAATGAAGCTCGAGGAAAGGCAAAACAAGCTGCTAAAAAGAGAATGATGAAAGTGCCGTTATATCAAAATAGGACTATTCACCATGACGTTGTCGGTAAAAGTGGAGCTGCTAAAGTGATTTTAAGAAGAGCTAAAGCAGGTACAGGCGTTATAGCCGGAGGATCTATGAGAGCAATTTTTGACTCTTTAGGCGTTCATGATATTGTTGCTAAATCAATAGGTTCAACGAATGTTTACGCAATGATTTCTGCAACATTTGATGCATTAAATAAACTTGCATCACCAAAATCTATTGCTATGAGAAGAGATAAAAAAGTAAATGAAATATCTGTAAAATCTGCTGACATTCAAGTTAATGAATAATGTTGCGTAAGTAAGGTGAAGTTATGAATAATAAGATCAATAATATAAAAATTACTCAAGTTCAAAGTGCTATAGGTCGTAAGTATAATCAAAGATTGATATTAGCTGGGCTTGGTTTAAACAAAATTAATAAGAGCGTTATTCTTGCAAATACTAATTCAATCAAAGGGATGGTTGAAAAAGTAAAGCATTTGTTAAAAATAGAAAATATGTAATTAGAGTTTTTAAATGAAATTAAATGAATTATATAATAATATAGGTGCTAAAAAAAATAAGAAAAGAATAGCACGCGGTATTGGTAGTGGTAAAGGAAAAACCGGTGGTAGAGGAATTAAAGGTCAAAAATCTAGATCCGGCGTTGCAATAAAAGGTTTTGAAGGTGGTCAAACACCTATGATCAAAAGACTACCTAAAAGAGGATTTAATTGTATTTCAACTAAAAAATACAATATAATAAATATTTATAATATTGAAGAAGCATTAGCCGATGGGCGTTTAAGTGCTGATGATACTATTACGAAAGAAAAATTGGTAGAAGCCGGGGTAGTTAATAATAAAAATAATAAGGAATTAGTAAAATTATTATCTATTTGTAGTGATGATTTCGCTGCGCCTCTATCATTAAAATTAGATGCTTATTCTTCTAAAGCTAAGGATTTAATCGAGAAAGCGGGTGGAAAATTATTATAGTATATGGGACAGAATTTTTCTAAAAAATCCGGTAATGATTTAGTTAGTCGCATTGTTTTTACTATTCTCATTCTTATAGTATGTAGATTTGGGTCTTTTATACCTATACCTGGTATAGATTCAATTGCTTTAAGTAGTGTGGCTGCAAAGAATCAATCCGGAATACTCGGAATGTTTAATATGCTATCCGGAGGATCGCTAGGTAGAATGTCCATTTTTGCTTTAGCAATTATGCCGTATATTACCGCCTCAATTATTATCCAATTAATGTCAGTTGCATATAAACCTTTGGAAAATTTAAAAAAAGAAGGGGAAGTCGGCAAAAGAAAAGTAAATCAGCTATCGAGATATTTAACGGTGCTGCTTGCTTCTTTTCAGGCTTATGGAGTTGCTCTAAGTTTAGAGCCGATTGTAACAAATACCGGCCCTGTAGTAATTTTAGCGGGTTTTTTCTTTAGAGTTACAACCGTAATTACTTTAGTTGTAGGCACGATGCTATTAATGTGGTTAGGAGAACAAATTACACAACGCGGAATAGGTAATGGTACGTCTTTAATTATATTTATAGGTATAATTTCGGGAGTACCTAGTGCTATTATTAGTATGTTTGAATTATCAAGAAAAGGAGCATTATCGCCTTTAATAGCGATAGCTGTTTGTATTGGAGTAGTTGTATTAATAGCTATAATTATATTTTTTGAAAAAGCCCAAAGAAAATTATTGGTGCAGTATCCTAAAAGACAAGTAGGAAATAAAATTTATGGAGGCGAAGCAACCCATATGCCTCTCAAGTTAAATACTTCTGGTGTAATACCTCCAATATTTGCTAGTTCAATTTTACTATTTCCTGCTACGCTTGCTAATTTTTCTAATAGTAATTCAGAAACTATGGGCATGCTTACTTATTACTTAGGGCATGGAAAACCTGTATATATTTTATTATATGTAGCATTAATTATGTTTTTTAGTTTTTTTTATACTGCAATAGTATTTAATTCTGAAGAAACTGCTAATAATTTAAGAAAATACGGTGCTTATATTCCAGGTAAAAGACCAGGAAAAAATACGTCTGATTATTTTGATTATATACTTACAAGGCTTACGGTTATAGGTGGGATATATTTAAGTGTAATATGTGTAATTCCGGAGCTATTAATGAATAAATATGTAATCTCTCTTGCTTTAGGAGGTACAAGTTTTTTAATTGTAGTGAACGTGGTACTTGATACTCTGACTCAGATTCAAACTTACTTATTTAGTAGTAAGTATGAAGGTTTAATGAAGAAAGTAAAATTAAAAAATTAAAAATGAGCTTAAATAGTGATAGTAATTTTTTTAGGTCCTCCAGGAGCGGGAAAGGGAACACAAGGAAAAAAGATAGCTAAAAAAATTGATTTACCACATATAGCAATCGGTGATATATTTAGAACAATTATTAAAACATCAACTAGTGAAGCAGAGTTAATTAATAATTATGTTAAGCAAGGGGAGCTTATCCCTAATGAAATAGTTAATCAAGTAATCAAAAATTTTTTATTATCCTCTGAATATAAAAACGGCTACATATTAGATGGGTATCCGCGTAATTTAGAGCAAGCGAAATTTTTTGAATCATTTATTAAAGAAAAAATTAAAATAATATATTTTGGTGTTTCAGATGAATTATTAATTAAAAGAATTTTAGGAAGATATAGTTGTAAAAATTGCGGTAAAATATATAATACTTACTTCTTGCAGCCTAAAACTGATAATGTATGTGATGTTTGCGGTTCAAGTACATTTGATTATAGAAAAGATGATAATGAAGAAGTAATAAAAAAAAGAATTGAAGTATATAAAACAGAAACATATCCGTTAATAGATTATTATAAAAATAGTGGTAATTTTTATATAGTTAATGGAAGTAAAAATGAACAAGAAATAGAAATTGATATACAGAAAATACTAAAAATAAATTGACTTTATCAAAGATTTTTATATTATTTTTTAGTTACCAGTAAAATTTTGGAGATTATTTGTGGCAAGAATTGCAAGTGTTAATATTCCTGATAATAAACGTTTAGTTGTGAGTTTAACTTACATTTACGGTCTTGGGCCTACTATGGCAGCAGAGATCTGTAATAAAGCAAAAATATCGAAAGATAAACAAGTGAAAGAACTGACAGATCAAGAGTTAATAAGCTTACGTAATATTATTGAAAGTGAGTATAAAGTTGAGGGTGATTTAAGACGAGAAGTTACGCTTAATATTAAGAAAAAGAAAGATATAAGATGTTATCAAGGACTTAGACATATACGTAAGTTGCCGGTGAGAGGACAGAACACGCATTCTAATGCTCGAACTAGAAAAGGTAAAGCTATTGCGATAGCCGGAAAGAAAAAAGCTGTAAAATAATAGTTTAAGTATAGAGTATAAATAATGAATCAGACGGTTAAAGTTAAAAAAAAGAAAAAAACTATCACTCTTGGTGTTGTGCATATCCGAGCATCATTTAATAATACTATAGTAACATTTACTGATATCCAAGGTAATACTATTTCTTCTGCATCGGCAGGAGGTAATGGGTTTAAAGGGGCAAGAAAAGCAACACCTTATGCAGCTCAAGTAACAATTGATAGAGCATCGGAAAAAGCAAAAGAATATGGTCTAAAAACTATTTCTATTAGGATTGGAGGACCGGGGGCTCAGCGTGAATCAGCAATGAGAGCTTTATTCGGACAAAATTTTGTGGTTACATCAATTTTAGATGTATCGTCAATTGCTCATAATGGAGTAAGACCGCCAAAAAGAAGAAGAGTATAAGAGAATCATAGGTATTAAATGTTATCGTTAAGTAAAAATTGGAATACTTTAATAAAGCCGAATAAAGTCGCTTATGAAAATTTTCCAGAAACCAATAATAAAGCTAAAATTGTAGTTGAACCTTTAGAAAGAGGTTTTGGTTTAACACTCGGTAATGCTATGAGAAGAGTATTACTTTCTTCTTTACAAGGAGCAGCTATCACTTCTATAAAGATCCCTGCTATAGAACATGAATTTTCTTCTATACCCGGTGTAAAAGAAGATGTATCGGAAGTGATTTTAAACATTAAAGGTATTAAAGTAAAAATGCATGTTGCAGAAAAATGTATCATAAAATTAAAAGCAACAGGGCCTTGTGTTGTAACGGCTGGTATGATTGAAACAGGTCATGATGTAGAAATACTGAATCCTGATCATGTAATTTGTGATCTAGCTAAGGACAAGCAGTTTGAAATGGAATTAACTTGCAAGGTTGGTAAAGGATATGTACTTAGCACAAATAGTTATGAGGATAATTTACCTATTGGTGAAATAGCTATAGATGCTTTATTTAATCCGATAAAGAGTGTTACTTATAAGGTAGAAAATACTAGGGTAGGTCAGGTTACCGATTATGATAAATTAATTATGTTTGTAGAAACTAACGGTGATTTATTACCTGAAATGGCTGTAGGTTTAGCTGCACGTATTTTACAGGAGCAATTACAATTATTTATTTCTTTTGAAGAACAGGAAGAAGATAAGCAAGTTAAAACTGATGTTTTACCATTTTCACCTTATTTACTTAAGAGAGTCGATGAATTGGAATTATCGGTTAGATCGGCAAATTGTTTGAAAAATGATAATATAATATATATAGGGGATCTAGTAAAAAGAACGGAATCCGATATGCTGAGAACTCCAAATTTCGGTAGAAAATCTTTAAATGAGATTAAAGAAATATTGGCAAAATTTAATTTAAGATTCGGTATGGATGTACCGGATTGGCCACCGGAAAATATTCAGGAATTATCTAAACGTTATGAAGATTCTTATAATTAAGGACTAAAAAATGCGACATAAAATTAAAGGCAGAAAGTTAAATGTAACAAGTAGTCATCGGCAAGCAATGCTCGCTAATATGGCTGTAGCACTTGTAACCCATGAACAAATTAAAACTACTTTACCAAAAGCTAAGGAATTAAGACCTTATATTGAAACTCTAATTACTAAAGCTAAGAAAGCTGATTTAACGGTAAGAAGAAGCATTTTATCAAAAATAAAAGATAAAACAGCAGTAGAAAAGCTTATAAATATTTTAGGTACCAGATATAAAGATAGACCTGGCGGTTATACTAGAATAATAAAAACTGGATTCCGTTATGGTGATTTAGCACCGATAGCATATATTGAATTTGTAGATAGAGATATTAATGCTAAAGGAAATATACAGCAAGGTGCTAATGAAGAAATTAAAAATTAAAATATAAGGGACTCGGTGATGGCTAATCATTCTTCAGCAAAAAAAGCTGCTAGACAAACAGTAAAAAGAACTCTAATCAATAAAAAACGATCTAGTGCATTAAAAACTTTTATAAAGAAAGTTGTACATGAAATCAGTCTTGGTAATAAAGAAAATGCTAACATAGCTTTATCTGTTGCTCAGTCTAAGATAATGCAAGGTGTGAAAAAAAATATAATTAAATTAAATACCGCCTCAAGAAAAATCAGCAGATTATCAAGGCAAATAAAAAGTTTGAACGAAAGTAAATAACACTTTATAGTAATTTAAAAGCAAAAACTAATAAAATTTTGCTAAATTATTTATATACTTCTTATTAATTATAAATGATGTTATTTTACTAATTAATAAAAAATATGGGCGATTAGCTCAGCTGGTAGAGTATCTCGTTTACACCGAGAGTGTCGGCGGTTCGAGTCCGTCATCGCCCACCAATCAAAAGTTTTTAGTATTTCAACGAAAATATCAAACAATGAATGAAGCTTAAACTCAAGCTTTTCAGTTTTAAATGTTACAATAGTTAAACCTATCAAGAAAAACAGTATCTTTATGAAATGGCATTTCTAACTATAGATAATTATTAAAATTTGTTAATAGTGATCTATAATTAAATTACTTTAAATGCAAATTTAAGGTAAATCTTTATCATGCATTAGTGTTAATAGAGCAAAGAGAGATAAATAATAACATAAATTAACTAAAAGTGACTGTGTTATTAAAAAATTCATATATTAATTAAAATACAAAGTTATTTATTAATCATTATGTCAAATACACCTAAGTTAGAAAATCACTATAATAAATTGTTACAAGATATTGTGCTTAAAACATTAGAGCAGAATAGAACTGTAGAAGCCTATTTAATACAAGAAGATTTTAGTAGTACTTTAGATGAGCTGCAAAAAATAAACGAAAAGCTTGAAGAATATTGTAAGGTTTTTGCTCTGCTTGAAAGAATTAAAACCGAATTAGCTGAAGAAGATAAAGTATATAACTAATTTAATTTATATAAAAGGTGCAAGCCGCATTTCGTCTCTTATATTCAATAATAATTTCCTGCTTCAACTTCTAGCTTTTTAAAATGTGATATACCGAGGCTATACCCTATAATAATAGGAATTACTATCATCAACAATCCTAAATTATTAAAACGTTCTGTTAAATAAACAAGCTCAAAAGAAACTAATTACATACATAGCGGCTCTTGAATAAGCATATATAAAGCTAGCATAGGTAAATCGTTTTAAAACCGGAAAACTTTTATAAAATATTGGAATTGCCGGGAATGCACTTGGAGAAAAAGTAACTACAATTAGTCGATTAACGTGAGTATCATATTGCGGAAAGAAAAGCTCATTAATTAGTACTGCCATATGAACATATAGCATAAGATCAAAATATTCTAAAAAAGTACCTATAGATAGTAAGCCTATGCCTATAGCCCGTTTTTGTTCTCTGTTTAAACTTTTTTGTTTTTTTTCGTATCCCAACACAATTTTTTCTAAAAAGTTAATTTATAGAAAGGTTATATTGGGAAGATTTCAAGTCAAGGAAAAAGTTACAATGTTTTAAGATTATACTTATTTAAAACTTCTTTGACTAATGAAGTTGTTATTTTTCTTTTGGAAATTAAAGCAAAATAGTTAATATTGTCTAATATTTCTATAATTTTAGAATATTCCCTAGGCAAATTTACTAAAAGAAAATCTATTATTTGTCCGGATATTGTTACCGAAGAAATAGCAAAATGCTTAAATATTAGAATTTTGATTAATTCATCGTCAGGTGAGTTTAATAGAATACTAAGTACTGATTTAATACGTGAAGATAAATCGGGCAAAGTAAAATTTCTGCTTTTATCAGATGCGGTAAGTAAAAGATATTTTTGTTTTTCGTTAATAATATTAAATATATGAAGTAATGTCGGCTCTTGCCAGTTTTCAATATCTTCAATGATGAAAGCATTATATTTTTCTGAAATTTCTTCATTAAAAAAAATATCTTTAATAATATAGGCATTGCTTAAATTTTGCCATATTTTGGTTAAATAAGTTTTGCCTGACGAAGAAGGTCCTTTAATTAATAAAGTAAATTTATAAGGGTTAACGCCAAAGTCGCACTGCCAATTTTTTATAATATTATAAGCTTGATCGTTAGAACTAGAAACAATAAATTCATCAGGATGATATTTATTAGAAGTAGTAAAACGAAATATATATTGCTGCACTGTTATAAGAATTTTTTAGCCGTCTATTCGATAGAATTTGCTAGATTTATAAAATTTAATTAGATTCAAAAGTAAAATTTTTGTAATCCCTGCAATCGGTATAGCAAAAAATATTCCAATAATTCCAAATAAACTGCCGCAGGCAAAAATTGAGAATATAATCCAAAGAGGATGCAACCCTATTTTATCACCGATAATTTTAGGGGTGAAAATATAAGACTCGCAAATATTTCCAACTAGATAAATTATCATTATATATAGTAATTTGGTAGTTACACCAAAAGTTAAATAGCCGATAATTAGAGTTAAAAGAAACGATATAAAAGTACCAAGGAAAGGAATAATAACTAAAAATCCTGTTAAAATGCCAAGTAAAAGAGCGAGATCAATACCTATTACGGTAAATGCAATACTATAATAAGCAGATAATAATAAGCAAATATTTAGCTGTCCTCTTATGTAAGCAGATAACAGATTATTAATTGCCGATAATATTTCAAGGATTTTCGGTCGGGTTTTTATAGGTAATAATGATTTCATGTTTGCAATAATTTTAGCCCAATCACGTAGGAAATAGCCTAATATTATAGGTATAAGTAAAAATAAAACAAATATGTTAATAGTTATAATAGTATAACGCCAAAAATTATTAGCAATACTGCCAAGTATAGTAAATATACTATTTATAAAATTGCTTAAAGAATTCTTGATTGTGTCGGCAATATCAGGTTCTATCGAATAAATTTTTACCATTATAGGTGGTAATATTTCTGTCTGTAAATAATTGTTATATTTTGGAATATTATTTATAAAAGTAAAAATTTGTCCATAAATTATCGGCACTAAAATAGTTAAGCTTAAGAAAAATATGCTCAAAAATATCAGATAAATTATGCTTGATGCAAATTTATTTGATATTTTAAATTTTGATGCGATAAAACCTATAGCAGGTTGTAGTAAGTAAGATATTATAAATGCGATAAAAAATGGTTTTACTGCGTTTGAAATTAGCATAAAACCGCTTATAAAAAGCCCTAAAAAAACTAGCCAAAATATAACGGTTCTATTCATATTATTTTCCTCATTTTCTATACGAAAATCAACTTCAAAAAGAGCTAGGAGTTCACAAGGCGAAGATCACAGCGTATACTTAATATGTGAGAACTGAAGCTTTTGTAAAACGACGACGCCAATTTTTGAAGTTGATCGAGTATTAAGGTTTTTTAACTACTTGTACGGTAGCAGGACGAAGTAGTCTATCTCTAATTTTATATCCTGATTGCATTAAAGTAATAATACTATTCGGTGCATGATCAGGATGTTCTATCTGCGCAATTGCATTATGTAAATTATAGTCGAACATTGATCCTATTTCCGGCTTTATTTCTTCAATATGATGTTTATGAAAGACTTTGTCTAGCTCGTCTTTAGTCATCTGAACGCCTGCAATAATATTTATGACTTCTACATCAGAACTTGCCGGTTTATGTGCTAATGCTCTTGAAAGATTATCACTAACATTTAGCAGTTCTTTAGCAAATGTAGCAATTGCATAATCTTTTGCTTCGTCACGTGCTTTTTCTAAACGCTTTCTTGTATTGTCTATTTCGGCAGTAGTTCTTATTAGCTTATCTTTTAGCTCTTCAATCTCGGCTTTTAACGCTGTTATCTCCGGATTTGCCGTTTCAACTATCTCTTCAGCAATATCATTTATTGTTTGTTCATTATTTTCTATATTATCGTCTATCATATTATTTACTTTATATTTATGTTCTTTTTGATATATATAGATATAATCAAAATTTTTTCAATGGTATACTCGTTTAATTTGAAACATTGGCGTCGTTGTTTCGTATTTTTTTATCCTCACGTACTAGTATGTACGCTGCAGTCAAAAAATATGAAACGCCTTACTCTTTTCCAAATTAAACTTCGTCTACTATTTATTTTTACTTATGGAGTACAAATTGTATTATGAGACAGTCAGGAAGAAAAAGCAACCAATTACGTCCTATTTCATTAGAATTATCCCCGCTTATTAATGCGGAAGGTTCATGTCTTATTAAAATCGGTAATACACATGTCATGTGTAGTGCTACTTGTGAAACTACCGTACCGCCATTCTTGAGGGGACAAAATCAAGGCTGGATTACTGCCGAGTACGGTATGCTTCCCGGTTCTACATCACAGCGTATTAAAAGAGAAGCGGCACTCGGAAAACAAGGCGGAAGAACGCAAGAGATACAGCGTTTAATAGGTAGGGCGATGCGATGTGTAATTGACGTGAAGAAACTCGGCGAGAGGCAAATTATCATAGATTGTGATGTTATTAATGCTGACGGTGGTACTAGAACTGCAGCAATAACAGGGAGCTACGTAGCATTGCACCTAGCTATTAGGTCCTTGATGAAAAAGAGAGTTTTAAAGGTGAACCCGTTAATTAGTCAAATTGCAGCTATTTCTTGCGGTATATATAAAGGTGAGGCGATACTAGATTTGGATTATTTAGAAGATAGTGATGCGGACGTGGATAGTAATTTTGTGTTTGCAGGTAACGGTAATTTAATCGAAGTACAAGGCACGGCAGAGAAAAATCCTTTTTCCGAAGAGCAGTTTTTAGCAATGTTAAAACTTGCTAAAGGCGGAGCTGCGGAATTATTTAAACTACAAAATCAGGTACTGCTTGGGTCTTAGAAAGTTGCTAAGTGGATCAGTTAAATGCTAATTTATAGCATTTTTTTATTATTTCTGTGGATTGCTGCATCGCTTTGCTCCTCGCAATGACGGTGCATGTATCCACGCAACCAATCTTTCACGAGAATAACGTATTTATTAAGCGTATGGATTATCATCAAAAGCAATATGTTCACCTGATAATATAATTATCTTATCTCGATTGGTATTATGTATAAATACCTTATGATTAAGATCTGTTACTTTAACACTACTATGTGGTCCTAAGATTAATTCCGCAACATTGCCTAGGCTTTCAAACGTAACACGCTGATTAGCTCCAATTGTTATTTTATCGGGGGATGTATTAATATTTGCTGTTCTACTTTCTTCGGTAAAAGTAATAGTTCTATATTTTGGATCGTTCATATTTTCCTCTTTGAATGAATTTTAAGTTATAAAATCATTACTACAATATTCCATATACTACTTCAATTAAAAATTTTTTAACCTAGCCCTTTACCAATTTATAATTACTATTATAGTGTATTTTTTAAATTTAAGCGGCTATGGTATTAAGATTATATTATTGTCTAGTATGCCTTATAATTATTTTTGATATTAATAAGGTACATGCTGCGGCATGGTTGTTAGAGCAGGGAAGAGATAGATATATTGTAGGGGGTAATAAAGTTAATAAGATATCAAAAAACGAGAAAAAGCAAAGAGAAGAAGCCGTTTTATACATAAGAGAAAGAGTAGCTTATCTATGGGAATACCTCAAAAAAGTAAGCGATCAGCCGAGTCTTCATGCAAAAATCTTACGACAAATAAAAAGATTAGAGCAGAAGATAGTAGAATTATCCTCTGATCAATATGAGCACTTTGTAAGTAGTACTGTAGAATACGGTATTACCGATAATCAAAATATTGGAGTACATTTTTTGTACAAAGAAGATAAATTTTTGAATGAAAAAAACATAAGCACGGATGCTTCTATTTACTATAAATTGAAGCTATTTGAAGATAAAGATTTTGTTATTGCGGCTCAGCCTAAAATTTTAATGAGTAAGAGTAAAAAACTTAAAGAAGATTTTTTAGGCGAGATATCTTTACTAATGGGAATGTCTAAAAATATCCGCCCTGTTACTATTTTTAATCAAAATATATTTAGTTTTGGACATTCAATTAATATTGGTTCTAAGAAGATGTATTATAATTTTTCTACTTGTGAAGGGATTAAATTTAAAAACGGCATAATGCTTACAAGTTTTACAAAATACCATACTCGGCAAAATTACGGCTATGTATATGATAGTTCAGTTTATGAGCAGTTAGGAATTGCAAAGATAATTAATTTTGGTAAAGAAGCATAGAAACTTGTTAACTACTCAAATCGGTTATTTTTGGGATCGTAGTCTTTCAAATAAGAAATATAAAATATCAGGTATAAGTTTTTCAGCATGGTTAGATGTATAAATGAAGATATAATATTACAGATAATCAGAGATAAAAACTTATTAGGTAAAAAACAAGCTACTAGTTTAAAAGCTATGATCGAAGAAGCAATTATCGATAATGAGATAATGATTGATATATTATATGAAAATAGAATATTGCCGCTAATAAGCAATATTTCTTATATTAAAATTTATAATTATTCTTATATACAAGCCTATGTAGTGAATGGTTATTGTATAGATGAAGATGTTCACGGTAATACAATAACTGCTATAAATGATCTAAGAATATTGTTTAGTAATAATAATATTTTTAGATCTATAATGCTGATCAAGAAATATTTTTTTTATAAATTATTAGAAAAAAATTCGCCTATTTAACTAGTATCAAAGCAAAATATGCTCTTGAACTTAAAGTCGGACCGATTATTGCTAAGAATATTAATTATACCAATAAAATAATAATATTTTTCGTCGTGTTTATAGCCACATTGATTTATCTGCCGGTTTTATTTCATGTTGCTAATAATATAAGCTATTGTTTGCAAAATATTTTAAAATCTCTGTTATTTATAAGGGCAGTAAGAGAATCGCCTTCGGTAGGGTTGCATGGATTGAAAAGCGTATTCAGTGTCATACCGTGGTCAAACCACGGTATGACAGAGGTGGAATCGCTTCACAAAACAAGTAGTACTAAAAATCATTCGGTGGAATCACAAATTTTTCAAAATGAGGAGAAAGCTTTACCGGTTTATACAGTTTTAGTACCGTTATATAAAGAATTAAGTAATTTAAGGTCAATAATTAAAAATATTTCATTAATTAATTATCCAAAAGATAAGCTAGGCGTTAAAATTATTATCGAAGATGACGATTATCTAATGATTAAAGAAATAGTGTTATATAATTTACCGTCTTATTTTCATGTTATATCTGTTCTGAAAAGTCTACCAAGAACTAAAAAGCCGAAAGCCCTTAATTATGCTCTAGAATATTCACGTGGTGAGTATCTAGTAGTATATGATGCTGAAGATAAACCTGAACAGCTACTTAAAGCTCTAGCAATGTTTAAAAACTTGCCTCTAGAATATGCTTATCTTCAAGCTAAGCTTAATTTTTATAATAAAAATGAGAATTTTTTAACCAAAATGTTTAATATAGAATATAGTTTATGGTTTGAATATATCTTGAAAGGATTAAGTTTGCTAAAACTTCCTACCCCTCTTGGGGGTACTAGTAATCATTTTAAAACGGATATATTAAATAAGCTTGGCAGATGGGATGCTTATAATGTAACAGAAGATGCCGAGCTTGGTATAAGAATTTACTCACAGAACTATAAAGTAGCTATTCGTGATTCCTATACTCTAGAAGAAGCTCCGAATAGTTTAGGTAATTGGCTAAATCAAAGATCACATTGGATTCAAGGCTTTTTGCAAACATTTTTGGTATTTAAAGCACCAAAAGATAAATGCCAAAAGTTTACTTTATTGCAAGTAATAACAATTTATATTTTCATCGGCTTATCTACTTATAATTTTTGGAGTTTATCCTTTATAATATTTTCTATTGTTATAAATAAAAATTCTATAATTAATTATTTATGGCTTATTAATAGTATTTTTTCGCTTTTATATCTATATGGTACAGCTCTGTATATATTAAAAAATTCTTTAAAAAGCGGAAAAGTAAAATTTCAGGCTATAGTAGCTTTGATCTTATGGGCTAGTTATTTTATATTACATACTGTAGCTTCATATAAAGCAGTATTTGAAATAATTTTCTGTCCTTTGAATTTGAAATGGAGTAAAACTAAACACGGCACTAGTTTAGAGGATTTTGAGAAAGAATAGACCTCTAATAAAAAAAATTTTATTCTTGCCCCTTGAACTAACAAAAATAAAATATATATAGTATGTACATTTAAAGATTTAATAATTGGAGGTTAAAATGTCTTTTAAACCATTACATGATAGAATTGCAATAAAGCCTATCGAACAAGAAGAAAAAACTAAAGGTGGAATTATTATTCCGGATACTGTAAAAGAAAAGCCGATGCAAGGTGAAATAGTAGCCGTAGGTAATGGTATTCGTAATAAAAAAGGCGAAATTCATCCTTTAGAGCTAAAAGTAGGCGATAAAGTTTTATACGGTAAATGGGCAGGCACCGAAATTGAAATTAAAGGCACAAAACTGATCGTTATGAAAGAAAGCGACGTATTTGGTATTATTAATTAATTATTTGTTTTAAGGAGAAATTAAATATGGCAACAAAACTTATTAAACACGGCTCAAAAGCTCGTGAGCAAATGCTAGAAGGCATTGATATACTTGCAGATGCAGTAAAAGTTACTTTAGGTCCAAAAGGCAGAAATGTACTTATCGAGCAATCATTTGGTTCACCGAAAATTACCAAAGACGGTGTGACAGTTGCAAAATCGATCGAGTTAAAAGATAAAATTAGAAATGCAGGAGCTCAGCTATTAAAATCAGCTGCTACAAAAGCTGCAGAAGTAGCCGGTGATGGTACTACTACAGCTACGGTACTTGCTAGAGCTTTGGCTCGTGAGGGTAATAAGCTAGTAGCTGCCGGTTATAATCCTATGGATTTAAAGCGTGGTATGGATTTAGCGGTAAACGCAGTAGTAGAAGAAATTAAAAAATCTAGTAAAAAAATCAATAGCCAAGAGGAAATCGCACAAGTCGGTACTATCTCTTCAAACGGTGATAAGGAAATCGGTGAGAAAATTGCTAAGGCAATGGAGGAAGTCGGTAAAGAAGGTGTGATAACCGTTGAAGAAGCAAAGAATTTTAGCTTCGATGTTGAAGTAGTTAAAGGTATGATGTTTGATAGAGGTTATCTATCACCGTATTTTGTAACGAATTCCGAGAAAATGGTTGCTGAGCTTGAAAATCCTTTCATCTTACTATTTGAGAAAAAATTATCAAATTTACAACCGATGTTACCTATACTTGAGGCTGTAGTACAATCACAACGCTCGCTATTAATTATTGCTGAGGATGTTGAGGGCGAAGCTCTTGCAACGCTTGTAGTCAATAGATTACGTGGTGGTTTAAAAGTTGCAGCAGTAAAAGCTCCCGGTTTTGGCGATAGAAGAAAAGCAATGATGGAAGATATTGCTATCCTAACTAAAGGTGAGCTTATTACTGAAGATTTAGGTATGAAGCTTGAAAATGTGAGTATTAAGAGTCTAGGGACGGCAAAGAGAGTAACAATTTCTAAAGAAAATACTGTAATTGTTGACGGTAACGGTGATAAGAAAAATATTGAAGATAGAGTATTACAAATTAAATCTCAAATAGCTGAAACTACTTCTGATTATGATAAAGAAAAACTACAAGAGCGTTTAGCTAAACTTTCCGGCGGTGTTGCCGTATTAAAGGTTGGTGGTGCTACGGAAGTTGAAGTGAAAGAGCGTAAAGATCGTGTTGAAGATGCACTTGCTGCTACAAGAGCGGCAGTTGAGGAAGGTGTTGTTGCCGGTGGCGGTGTAACATTACTTCATGCATCACAACCTTTAACAAAGCTTAAAGTAGAGAATAAGGATCAACAAGCAGGTATTGAAATAGTAATAGAAGCTTTAAAGGATCCGCTAAAACAGATTGTTGAAAATGCCGGTGAAAACGGTGGTGTAGTAGTTGGTAAATTACTAGAACATAAGGATAAAAATTATGGCTTTAATGCTCAAGATATGCAATATGTCGATATGATTAAAGCAGGAATTATTGATCCGGCTAAAGTAGTGCGTACTGCACTTCAAGATGCTGCTTCCGTTGCTTCGTTAATTATTACCACGGAAACTTTAATTGTTGACGAACCTTCTGATAAGGCAGAGCCAATGCCAATGCGTGGCGGTATGGGAGGTATGGGCGGTATGGATTTCTAAGTCTATATCTCTATAAGATAGGTTATGCAATAGATCTAATAAACCCGTTTTGTTGTATTGCTTGTTCCCCTCATTGTAAGGAGGCATTGTTGCGTGGACCGCAAAAACTGTTCAATGTCATATCGTGGCTTGGCCACGGTATCCAGAAAACAACTAAACATACTAATAATATTAGCATTTTAAACTGGATCCTGCTACAAGCTCGCAGGATGACAATTAAGAAACTGGTCCACGCAGGCAATGCCTGTTCCGCAATGACGATTTTAACAACGTGTCGTACAACACATTATTAAGTCGCAGTAGGACGTAGGACCCTGAAAAACTGATTTATGCAACAAATGGCTTTTAAAGCGATTCTTTGCTTAATTTGAAAATAAACTCTTTAATAAAACTCTTTCTCAAAAAATAAAATATAGAATTTCTTGTAATTATTTCAATAAATGATTGCAAATATTTTTTAATTAATTATAATAGCTCAACCTTTGGTATTTATCCTATGAGACTGTTAACAAAATAATTTTAAAGCTCATTAAATTCTTTTTAACTGCAAATTAAAAGATTTTTTTGAAATAGGGATATTTATTACTGTAAAAATCTCTTTAATTATCAATTAAAGTTATTTTGTTAACAGCCTTATATAGGATGATCAAAAGGTTTAAAGCGGTTTTACGCTTTAATTATTAAGAATAGATTTCTTGTGGCAGTTATAGGCAAGGTTAATCTATAATGTATATATTCGTTTAATTTAAAAAATTAGTAATAACAGTTTCTAGCTTTTGGTCGGTTAAACTATGCTAACTAAAATTAGTAAGGTTTTAGAAAAATTACTATTCTTATTTTAAAAAAATCTTATAATTTATACAATTAAGAAAGACTAAAATAAGATAATTTAAATTTTATATATAAAACTTAAAAAATTAGCTTCTAAAAGCAATCTAAATAATGTGAATTTAAATTTAGGATAAAAGATAAAATAATAGGGTAGTGCGAAGCTCGCCACAAGCTTAATTTTTCCTATTAATATCAACCAAAGCTGGGTTTTATTAATATTTACTAAAAATAGCAAATTAATTAGAAATATTAATAGAACTTAATCAAGTTTATTGCTTTAATTGGTGTTTAGTTATTCGTAAGTATAACTATTAACTGAATTAGTATAAATTAAAGAGGTAGTTTTGCTTCAAAGGGTTATTAAACATTTAAATCATAATTTATCTAAACATGATATTGCTGCTCAAATAACAGGTAGGATCAAACATCCAATATCAATTTTATATAAATTATATCGTAAGGGTATAAAGTTAGAAGAATTAACAGATATTTTTGGGATAAGCATAGTGGTAATAGATGAAGAGAAATGTTATAAAGCTTTAAAAGTAGTTCATGATCTTTATGAGTATGAAAAGGATAAATTTAAAAATTATATTCTTAATCCTAAACCAAACGGCTATCAATCTTTGCATACTATTATCACAACTGAGGATAATTATAAAATAGAGATACAAATACGTGATCATAAGATGCATTATCATGCAGAGAGCGGTGAAGCTGCACACTGGAAATATAAAAATAGTTTTTAGCTGATATACACTTCTTTTTTTCTAAAGTATATGCCTACTCCTTTAGGAAGAAGTTTGAAATAATGAATATCCAAGATGAAAGACGGCTTCTATCTTGGACACAAATTTAATTTATTTTTTTATTTTGTATTATTTTGAAGTTTAAAAAAGAAGTTGCGTAAACCGACTTTTTGAAATATTTTTTTTGCCATGAGTAAGAAGCTTTCTATAGTTTCTTTTACTGTTTCTAAAGCTTTGTCTGTAGATTTAGCATTTATAGTTTGTAAATTATGTAGGCGATCAAATACTTTAATAAGTGCGATATCATATCTTTGTTCTTGGATTAGTAAATTTAACATTTCACCAGAGCTAATTTTACCGTACGGCTTTGTTAAACGTTCTACGCTATCGGCAATATTCTTATCAAAAATTTTGCTAATATCAGCATGTGTAAGTATTGTATCCTCTATAGTATCATGAAGAAGGGCAACATTGATCATATATGATTTGTAAAGTTTAGGAGCTTCAAGAGCTGTAAAATCTGCAAGCATGATTGCAACTTCTATAGGATGAGAATAATAAGGCCCCCCTGATTGACGCATTTGAGAAGCATGATATTTATGGGTATAATAAAGACCTTTTTCAATTTCTGTTATATATAGGTGAGTCTACTATAGTATTCAAATATTTAATTCGATCAATTAATTTTTTACTATAATCACAAATCTCAAATTTTTGCTGCCAAATATCAATATCTTCCATAAACCTACTAATTATTTAAACTTCTTTTAAAAGGAGTATATGCATACAATTAGTATAAAATATTTTTATAAGAAAATTAATAAGATTTTAGAAAAACATAATATTTTTTTTAAATTTATCGATAATCAATGGTTAAGCACAAGTTAAACTATATCTTGATTTTTAAATAGGATTATATTTTTGTGATTTTTTTACACAGTTACATTAATATTAATTTTTGTTAACATGATAAATTGAATATATTACTATAATAATAGCTAGTATCTTAAGTAAAAATATAAAAATAGTTAATAAAACTTAATAAAAAGAAAAGTCTTTTTTATTTATTCTCAAATATTTTTTCACTTTAGTGGTTTATAACTTCTTGCAATGTATTAAAAATTTAGTAAGCATTGTTAATTGTAAAGATAGATTATTATTCAGTCTATTTATGTATATATCGAAATACAATTTGAATTAAAGGTAAATTATGACTAAAAAACTAGTTGATAACAAAATAGCTCCTAATAAAGCAGAGTACGATAAGAAATTTTCGCATGTCTTAGGTGTTACCCCATATCATGGGGCAGTAACCTTACCGAAGACAATGGCTTGAGTTTGCGAAGAATTAAAGTTGTTAAAGGATAGCTCACAGAAAAATGAGATGGAAGGAGAAAAAAATCCTTTCCTGGTGATGTTGACTTTCCTGATGATACTCTAAGTGCACCGACAATTAAAGAGGGACATCTTCTTAGCGGTGGAAAAGAAGATGAGAGAGATTCTGTTAATTATACTAATGCAGAAATGTGACAATTTTCATCTGACAAAACATTTGATTGGAGAGATGGAAGCAAGTACCATCATGTTCATAAAGTAAAAGCCGGTGACAAGTTTGATATACATTGGGATTATACCATGGCACATAAAACACGTGGTTATACATATGCGATTACTGATCATCCTACTGACTTTTCTTAAAGACTAACTTTTAATGAGCTTAAGACATTTTTTGAAAATATAAGCCAAGAAAAACCATTTTGGAGCCATCCATTAACTGCTTCTACGGATCACTCAATAATTCTTCCGGAAAGAGAAGTAGGATTTCGCGTTCTTTTAGAAAGATGGATAGTCGCTGATACCGGTATGGCATTTCATCAATCATGGGTTCTTGAATATGAAGCAAGTTTAGGCGGTGAAGGGCGCTTGGACATGGACACCATCATCACGATGCTTAATTAAGCTTTAAAGCAACTGAGTAGCGAGTGGTTATGCGCTAAGCGACTCAAAGCTTTGTTGTGCGGATACCCAGGTCGTCATTGCAAGGAAAAATTGAAAATTTTGACAAAGCAATCTCGGACCAAAATCTTGAGATTGCCACGCTCCTTTCAGTTGCTTGCAATGAGAGGGTGTCAGGAAGTTTGTGTAAGTTGTAAAAATAGTTAAGAATAAAATTAATTAATAAAAACAACTTACATGGAGCTAATATGAAAAATAAGAGCAAAGTATCAAATCCCACTATAGAAAAACTAGTATCAGAAATATTATCCCAAAATGATACATCTGAAATTTTTGGTAAAGAAGGAATATTTCAGGAATTTAAAAAACAGATAGTAAATAAGATTTTAGAAAAAGAGATGGAATCTCATATAGGTTATGA
>NZ_JAQCNX010000033.1:0-7647 GCF_036857515.1 Candidatus Rickettsia tasmaniensis
TAAGCAATAAACAAGTCAGAAAATTTATCTATAGAACTTTCCGAAACACTACCTAGAACTTCAGACATTTTGTTAAATTCTCCGGTACATTCAAGCACTATATCTACGCCTGCATCTAAAACTTCTTTGGTCATATCTGCCATACTACCGCTTAAAGCTTTCATATCTATTGCATCGGAAATAATAAGCCCTTTAAAGCCGATATTATTTTTAATATAGTCTATCACTTTTTTTGATAGGGTGGCAGGCTTCTCAGGATCAAGAGCTTTATAAATTATATGTGCCGTCATAGCAAGTTTAATATTATCGTGCTTCGCGAGCTCCTTAAATACTTTAAAGTCTGTTTTTGCTAACTCTTCTATATCAGCATCGACAATCGGTAATTTTTTATGGCTATCCACCGTAGCTCTACCATGGCCCGGAATATGTTTTATACAAGCCCCGACTTTCTCTTCTTGTAATCCGTCTATAGCAGCTAAACATAAAGGCACGACTACTTCTGGCTCCCCGCCGAAACTTCTATCGCCGACTATCTTGTCTGCTCCTTCGTGGATCAAATCCGCTACCGGTGCAAAATCTAGATTAATGCCTACTTCTCTCAGCTCTTTCGCAATATCACTATAATTTTGTTTACATGCTTGGGGATCAGTACAAGTTTGAGCAGCCGGAGCGTCATAACAAGTCGGTGCTATGAGCCTTTTTACCCTACCGCCTTCTTGATCTATAGAGATGATAGTATTTTCCCCTAATACTTCTTTTATATCTGCAATAAGCTTAATCAGGGCTTCTTTATCCTGTGCACCGTTATCATTCTTTCTAATATTACGACGGAATAAAATTACACCAAAAGGATTATGTTCTTCAAATAATTCTCTTTCGGCATCGGTTAATTCAGGACCAGATATACCTATAATTACTGGCTTTACCATTTGTCTTATTGTCATAATATGTTCCTTTCTTTTCTTTAAAACGTGATATGACAAGTACTATACGCACGTCATCGAGGAATCGGTAAGAATTTTTTTTATTTGAAGAGATAAATTATGGAAATTGGTAAGTAATATATCGATTCTAGCGGTAGAAAGAGATATAATATCTTTATTTAAAGATTTTTGGAGTAGATCAATATCATTAGCAGTATAATATTTTCTATTATTTATTTTATAATTAGATAAATCAGAGCTTTTTGTCTCTAGATATCTTAATTGATGTAAAGCAATATTTAAATGCTTAATCACTTCACTAGCAGAATAATATTTTTTTGTTAGCTTATTGTTTGTCATATACTCCGAATACAGATTTTGTTGCATGGCTCGTTTTATGTCATTCCCGCGTAGGCGGGAGTCCCCAAAAATAACCTTAATATTGATACACATTATTGACAAAATAAACCTAAAAAAACAAGTTTTTTATAGGTTTTACTGGATTCCCGCTTTCGCGGGAATGACATAAAAAGCATTTTCCGAGACATGCAACAAACCAACAAATTATAACGAAGTTCATCGAGTAGATTCATTAATTAAAGCTTTTAATTTAGAAGAAGGGACAAAACGTAAATTCTTTTTTGATTCTATAATTACCGGTGCTTTGGTATGAAAATTTATTCCGGGACGTGGATTTTTTTGTTTAACCTCAAAGCTACCAAAATTCTTTAAAGTTAATTTTTGCTCTTTTGCTATTTCTAAAATATTAGAAAAAACCGTATGAACTATTTCCTCGCATAAATTATTTGAAAAACCCAATTTAGAGCTTAACATAGCTGCAATTTTTTCTTTGGTAATAGTCATAAATAATACCGGTTTTTAAGGGTATATTGCCCGCAGTCATTGTGAGGAGAAACTATAAGTTTCGACGAAGCAATCTCAGGAGTTTATCCTACTTTATGAGATTGCCGCGTCAATGCTATATGCATCTCCTCGCAATGACGTTAAAAAATTACGAATTTGCTTTTTCTTTATCGTTATTATATTCGTTAATATTTTTATTTAGCTCTTCTAATTTATCCACTAGGTGCTGACGTATTTTTTCTTGCTTCTTGCTGCCTGCTTTTTTATAATCTTCCATTTTTGCTTTTACAGCATCTACAGATTTTTGCAGTTCTTCACCTTTTTTATCTTTCTGATCTTTCACATTCTTTTTTATCTCTACAACGCTTTGGGCTATCTGATCATAAGTATTGCTTAAGGTCTGATTAAATTTATCGGCTCCCGTTTGTGCTAGGTTTGTTAAATTGTCTTTTAATTCCTGTAAGTTTTCGGTAATTGTTTTTGTACTGCTTGTAGCTACTTCTTCAGTTTGCACTTCATTTGCTTTTGTGTCATCCTTGGTAGGCAAACCTGCAAAAATACTAGGTGTTAATAATAAAGTAGCGGTAGCACCTAATGTTATTAAAATTTTTTTCATTATATTCTCCAATTATTTATGTTTATTATTATATTGTTCAACTTTCTTACTTAAATCATCAAGTTTTTTCACAAGAGTTTGTCTATATTCTTCCACATTTATCATCTTTAATTTTCTGATAATCCTGTAACTCTTTCGTTAAATTTTTATATTGCTCTTTTATAGTTTCTAAAGAATGGTCTTTACTATCCTTAGCATATTCCTCTCAATCATTAATTTTGACGGATAATTTATCCGCTACTTCATGACATTTTTTATTAAAATCGACAGTAATAATTTTAGCAGAGTCCTTAAGATTTTTATGTAATTCTTCAAGTGCTTCACTTATAGTTCTCATAAAACCTTTTTATTGAAATAGTTAATAAAAATTAAACTTAAGTATTATATACTGGTATCATAAATAATATAATTATAAAAAGCAATTTTAAAAAGTACATATTGAATATATAGTTATTGTATCAAATAAATTTGAGGGTGTTATGACATTAGAACTAGGAAAAAAAGTTCCTGATTTATCTTTACACATAGGTCAAGATAACGTAATTAAACTATCGGATTTAAAAGGAAAATGCGTAATATTATATTTTTATCCGAAAGACAATACACCTGGATGTACTATTGAAGCACAAGATTTTAACAAGCTAAAACCGGAATTCGATAAACTTAATACGGTAATTATCGGAGTATCCAAAGATAAGCTTGATTCTCATGATAAATTTAAAGCTAAATATAGTTTAGGATTTGATTTAGCCTCTGATGCAAATTCAAATTTATGCGAACAATTAGGGGTATGGATAGAAAAATCAATGTTCGGTAAAAAATATATGGGTATTGATAGAGCTACGTTTTTACTTGATAAGGAAGGCATAGTTAAGCATATTTGGCGGTCGGTAAATGCTAAAAATCACGCTCAAGAAGTACTTGAGAAATTACGGACTATGCTTTCTTAAAATGTCATACCGTGGCTCATTTTTTTGTCATTGCGAGGAAATTGCATAGCAATTGACGAAGCAATCTCAGGATATTTGACGAGATTGCCACGCAGTCTACGGCTGCTCGCAATGACGTTTCATTTCTTCCATCTATTGTGAAACCAAAACCATTGAGAAGGATTTTGCTTAACCCATTCTCCTAGCATTTGATTAATATTAAGCATAATATTATAGCAATCGGCTTTATTATCACCGGTTTGCTCAAACTTTAATTGCGGGTGAACTATTACTTTAAAATAACTGCCTTTAGTTCTAATGATTTGGCAAGGTATAATTGGATATTTATACTGCAAAGCAATTTTAGCGATGGCGCTTGCAGTCATAGCAGGATGCCCTAAAAAAGGCACTTCAATTCCATCGTTCATTTTTTGATCAACAAGCATAACAATAGATTCACTCTCCTTGATAGCCCTGACTAAAGCTCTGCTACCTTCAGGACCTTTCGGTATAAGTCTTAATTTATCAACGGCACGGCTTTCATTAACCAACTTGTTAACATACGGGTTATTTGCTTTACGATAAATTACGGCAACTTTCGGATAAAATTTATGAAGAATCTTAAGACTAATATCCCAATTGGCAAAGTGACCGCTAAATAATAAAAAAGGTTGTCCTTCAAGTTTTTTAATATTTTCTATGCCGATTATTTCGATTCTACGCTCTAACTCGGCTTCATCCATCTTGCCAACATATGTAAATTCACCGATAAACCTACCGAAATTATCCCAAGTTTGATCTATGATTTTTTCAACATCACACATATCGCCGAATACTACTTTAATATTTCGTCTAGCAATTTTATTAACAGCAAATAATATACCGACTTTTCTTGCTATAAAACTACAAATATCCGCCGCTTTATCTACACCGAATATTCCTATTACTTTTAGGAATATAACAACGATAAAATACTCAATTAAATATCTGAGCTTTTTTAAAAATTTTTTCATTTAATAAATCAGGATGGTTTATAGATAATTCTACATCTAGACAGACAATATTATTATTTAAATCATTAAACTTAACATGATCTTTTCTTGTAGTAACTAAGGTAGCATTATGCTCTTTAGCTAATGAATATAAATTTTCTAAATCTGCTTGTAAATAATTATAATGATCAGGAAAAATTTTGTAACCGGTTATATTTAATCCGTAATTTTTTAAAGTCGCAAAGAAACGCTCAGGATTACCGATACCGCTAAAAGCAAAATAATTTTTAGTTTTATCTATATTATTTGAAGGAACTATTTGAGCATTTATTAACTTATTGATATAAGGAGTTAAAATATTCGGTATTTTATCTTGGTGGCTACTGACTAAAAAAATTAAATCAGCTGCATCAAGGGCTTTATTTGGATATTGTCTTAAAGGACCGGCAGGAATTAGAAAACCGTTGCCGAAAAGCCTTTGACTATCTACTGAGACTATAGTAAAGTCTTTATGAAAATAAGGATTTTGTAGGAAATCATCAACTATTATTATATCAGGTTTAAGCTCGTTAATTAACGGCACAATCTCTTTAATATTTTTAGTAGCAATAACTGCTCCGTACTTTGCAAGTATTACCCCCTCATCTCCTACCTCTAATGCTGTACATCCTTGATGTATGGTAGTTGCACTTTTAAGGTTACTACCATGAGCCTTAGTTACTATTACAAAACTTACATTTCTAGCTTTTAGTAATTTGGCTAGATACATTACTATCTGCGTCTTACCCGTACCTCCTACGCTACAATTACCGACACAAATAACTTTAGCAGGCAACATAATAGGACGTGCTAAACTAGCTCGTAAATAGCCTAAAAATTGATATATCAAGCTTATAGGCAAAAGCAAATAAGCTATAATATTTCGCTTCTGCCAAAATTCAGGATATAAAAGTTTGATCATAGTTTAACATTTACGGTAGTTAAAAATAAAGTCAAACGGATTGATTGCTTTATTATCTAACAGAATTTCAAAATGCAAATGTTCACCCGTTGCATTACCAGTGCTTCCTTGTATACCGATAAATTGACCACGCTTAATTTTATTTCCTTCCTTGACTGACATTTCTTTTAAATGAGCATATTTCGTAACAAATTTGCGTCCATGTTTAATCTCAACAAAATTCCCGTAATCAGGTGCTCTAGCGGCTTTTATAACAATTCCGCTTGCTGCTGCATATATCGGTGCTGCTTTTTTAGCTTGTAAATCAATACCGCTATGGAAACATTTCTTTTTTCTTTTCTTTTTATGAGGACTTGTCCTAGTTCCGTAATGGCTAGTAATTTTCGGCTCATATTCCGGCATCATAAGCGGTATTGTACTAATTATTTTATCAAGCTTGGTTAATTCTGAGATATTATTCCTATGAGTTTGTTTTTTTGCAAAATAGCTAGCTTCCGGTTTAGAGAGAAACTTATATTTTGAATTTAGTTTTGTTACAACTGCCTTTATATCAGCTATTTTTATTTCGGCTGTTTTATTAAATTCTGCCGGGTTTTTATTATGTAATTTGTGTAAAAAAATCTTATTTTGTTTAGGATTATTAATTATTAGACCTAAGTTTTTTGCATATATACATTTGCTATTTTTGTTTGTTAAATCATACTGTACTACTAAATTCGCATGGCTGATTTTATATTTTTGCTTTAATTGAGATGAAGTAGTAGAAACTAACGTAGTATCACTAGATACTTTAATACTGCTACAACCTTGAACAAGAAAAACTATAAATAGTAAAAAGATATATTTTTTAAAAGACATTAAAGATAAATGTATGTAACTTTCAAATTAAGAGTGCCACTTAAATATTCTGTTAATTTCTCTAATTCTCCTCTAATATTTGGAGGGTTAATTAACATTAACCCACACTTTACCATATTTTTATCACTATTTAAAAGCTCATATTCAATAATCATAGTTTCTTTAAATCCGATATTTCTGTAATTGTGGTAAAAATCACGGACTAAAGATAAATCTTTTATAGGATACCAAATTAAGACAGTATTATTAAGAACTCGTAGCTTAATTTTTGTAAGTGCTTCAAGTAATTTTTGAAACTCATTTTTTACTTCAAAAGGCGGATCAAGAAAAATTAATCCTCTATTCTCTTTAAATGGTAGCAAAGCTTTGATAGCATTATAAGCATCTATATTATGCATATCATTTGGTAATAATTTTTTTAAACTTAAATAATCGCTTGGATGAAGTTCGCAGGCAATTAAGCGATCATTTGGTCTTAATAATTGTTTAATTATAAAAGGTGAACCTGGGTAGTGACTTTTGCCTACTATATTTATTATATTTAAAAAAGTTTTTAAGAGCTGAGGAATAGGATCGGTAGCTTGCAGTAATTTATTAATTCCCGTATCGCTTTCTAGAGTTTTAGAAGCCGCCTCCGAGTTTAAATCGTAAAGACCTAGCCCAGCCAAAGCATCTAAAACCGCAAAAGGTTTTTCTTTTTGCTTGAGCTGTTCTAAAATACTAATTAGGACTAAATGTTTGACTATATCGGCAAAATTGCCTGCATGATAAATATGACGATAGTTCATTTTAAATTAATCATAAATTTCACTTCTATGACCAACTCGCACGCATGGCTCTATGTCATTCCCGCTTTCGCGGGAATGACATAGAGTTTTTTATTTACTATCATTTAGTTAGCAATGCCTTACTTTAAACATTTTTTATAAGCGTAAGCCATTCATCTTCATCAATAATTTTAATATTAAGCTCTTTAGCTTTTTTAAGTTTACTGCCTGCATCAACACCGGCTACAACTAAATCCGTGTTCGATGATACGCCAACTGCAACTTTAGCCCCAAGCTTCTCAGCCGTTGCTTTAGCTTCCGCTCTAGATATCGTCGGTAAACTACCGGTAAATACGACTATCTTGTCCGTTAAACTACTCTGTTCTCTAGTCTCTTTATAATCTTCAATATTTAATATTTCACCAAGTTTTTTGATAAGCTCAACATTTTCTTTAACATCCAAAAAATCAATAATATCTACTAAAATCTTTTTAAAAATATAGAAAAATCAAAAAACGTTAGTTTGCCAAGATTTATATATGCATTAGGCATAAGGCATATCGGTGAACAAAATGCTAAATTGCTTGCTAGAGAATTTGGCAGCTATAATAATTTTATAGCTCAAATGGAATTGCTTAGAACAAATGAGCCTGATATTTATCAAAAACTAAACAATTTAGAAGGAATCGGTGATAAGATTTTAGTAGATATTATTGATTTTTTGGATGTTAAAGAAA
>NZ_JAQCNX010000034.1:0-7601 GCF_036857515.1 Candidatus Rickettsia tasmaniensis
AATTTATACGACTAATGCTATTGAATCTACTAACCGTCAAATTCGCAAAATTATTAAAAATAAAGGGGTATTTCCAGATGATAAATCGATTCAGAAAATAATCTTTTTGGCATTGACAAATGCATCTAAAAAATGGACAATGCCTATTAAGAATTGGGCGATGGCTTTAAATCAATTTGCTATACTTTGTGATACTAATTTACAAAATTGTGCAAATGGAGAAATCATACTTACACAAAGAATCTGACAGACCCTGCAATGACGGTTTAGTATCCACGCAACAATGCTTAAATTCTTGCGTTACTATCTACTCAAAGCTTTTAGGCCTTCCTTTAAGCCGTCTTTTATAAATGAAATTTTAGCTTGTTTGCCGTCTGCGGTAATTAGTTCTATATAATTATCGTTTGATAGAATCATGTCTAGATCGTCTTTTGTAATAATAGCTAAAGCCTGACAGCCGTTTACTGTACAATTTACGTATTTTCCGGCTGCTATTCGTTTGTCACTGCTATTAATAACTGTACCTGCCAGAATTTGAACATTTGATGGGACTATTTCTATTATTTTTAATTCCTGTTCTTCTTGTTCCCCATTGAAATAACCTATGTGATAAATGGCTAATATTTCCTTTTCTTTATCTTTCTCTAGATTATTAATTTGTTGTGATAAGAAGCAAAGTTGTTTTTTCTCATTATTAAGAGTACAATTTAAAGTCCAAGCTCCGTACTTTTTTGGTGCTGTTGATGCGTTGACGTTTCCTATGCTATACAAAACAAAAGTGCCGGTTATTATAAATAATCCACTAAAAACAAAAGCAATTTTTTTTATACAATCTTTCATATAATTTTTAACCTTTTTAAAATATTTTCTTTTCCTAAAATTTCTGCAATCTCAAATACGCTAGGTGATGCAGTCATACCTGTTATTAAAGCTCTTACCGGTTTCATAATGTCATTCAGCTTTAAGTCGTTTGCTGCTGCTATTTCTTTAAATTTATTCTGTACGGATTCCTTATCAAACTGCTCAAGTTCGCTTAAGTTTTCTATAATTTGTTTGATTAAATTCTTATCGCAATTTTCTATAATTTCTTTTGAATCTTGGTTGCAGATGATAGGCGAATCTACTAGATAAATTTGAGCAAGGCGTGTTAGTTCTAGTAATGTTTCACTTCTAACTAACAAGCTTGGCATTGCTTGTTTGATATAGTCTATTTCCTGCTCACTAACCTTAAACTTCTTCGGCAACTCTACTGCTAGGGGTAATTTGTACGTCAATCCGGTACTCGCATCCTCACGTATGTCTATATATGCTGCGGTGCTGTGTTCCGTGTTTCCTTCAAATTCCTTCCTATAAGCGAGCTTCCGAAGAAGTTTATTATAATTTTGTTCCAATATCTCTACAGTCTTTGAAGTTAAGCTATCATTGTCAAGCATTCTTAAGTAATGAGCGTTAAGGCTATTCATCTTAGCAAAATCAAGCTTAGAAGGTGATTTACCGAGTGAATCAAGATTAAACCAGTCTATAGCCTGAGTCATTGAGATAATTTCATCATTGCCGTGACTCCATCCAAGACGCAGTAAATAATTACACAAACTTTCCGGTAAATACCCCATATCCTTATAAGCTTCAACGCCTAATGCTCCATGCCTTTTGGATAATTTTGCTCCGTCTGCTCCATGAATTAACGGTATATGAGTCATGCTCGGTACTGCATATCCGAAAGCCTGATAAATAGCGAGTTGTCTTGCTGCATTGGTTAAATGATCGTCACCTCTAATAATATGAGTTATACCCATATCATGATCGTCTACTACAACGGCTAGCATGTAAGTAGCAGTGCCGTCTGCTCTTAATAGTACCATATCGTCTATATGAGAGTTTTCAATTACTACCTCACCTTGTAAGGTGTCATGAATTGTTATGCTCCCCTCTCTTGGAGTTTTGAGACGTATTACCGGCTTAATATTAGTAGGATAGATAGATGGATCTTTGTCACGCCACTCGCTATTAAAAATAAAATGCTGTTTATTTTCTAAAGCTTGTTGTCGCTGTCTTTCTATTTCTTCTTGTCTAGTAAAACAATAATATGCTTTATCGTTTTGCAGTAATTTTAGTGCAGCTTCTTTGTAAAGATTATTACGTGTAGACTGGAATATAACCTCACCGTTCCAATCAAGCCCTAGCCATTTTAGACCTGAGAATATAGCTTCTACCGCTTCTTTAGTTGACCTTTCTTTATCAGTATCTTCAATGCGAAGCAAGAACTTACCGTTATGATGCCTTGCGAACAAATAATTAAAAAGGGCGGTTCTTGCCGAACCTATATGTAAAAACCCCGTCGGTGACGGAGCAAATCTAGTAATTACGTTATTAGTCATTTATTATCTTTTTTAAATATATACTAAGAACTGTGTCATACCGTGGCTTGACCACGGTATCCAGAAAACAACTAAACATACTAATATTATTAGTATGTTTAACTGGATCCTGCGATCAAGTCGGCTTTGTTGCATGGATCAGTTTTTGCGTTATTGCAAGGAAATTGCATAGCAATTGACGAAGCAACCCAGTAAAGAATGCTAAAAATTAGCATTTTTTTATTATTTTTCTGGATTGCCACGCCTCCTTACAGTCGCTCGCAATGACGATTCGGTATTCATGCAACAAGGCTGATCAAGTTAGCTAGGATAACACATACTCTTTCTCCCCAAACACATAAAATAATTTACGTCTATATCATCGTTTAATTTCCACTCATTTTTAGCCGGATCATATACCAAGCCTTTCAGCTCTTTAATTTCAATTTCGGTATCCGTAAGCATTTCGTAAATTTCCAACGGTTTTAGGAATTTGCTATAATCATGAGTATTTTTTGGTACCCAACCTAAAATATATTCGGCAACTATTATTCCAAGTATGTAAGCTTTTTTAGTACGGTTAATCGTAGAAATTATTGCCATACCGTTTGGCTTAATATGCTTCACCAAATTTAGTATAAATTGCTGTACGTTTTCTACATGTTCAATAACCTCAAGACAAATTACCACATCATATAGCTTGTCACTTTCTAATTCTTCTATAGTAGATTGTAAATAATTTATCTTTACGCCGTTTTCCTTAGCATAAGCAGTTGCCGTTTCAATATTACTTTGCAGTGCATCAATGGCTGTAACGTTAAAACCTTGAGCCGCTAAAGGCGTTGCAATTAACCCTCCACCGCAACCGACGTCTAATATTTCTAATTTAGAAATATCGTTAGACATCTTCTCAAACTCTACTTCTAGAGGTAATTTGTGCGTCAAGCCGCTGCTCGCATCCTCACGTACTTCTATGTACGCTGCGGTGCTGTGCTGCATGTTTCCTACAAATTCCTCTCTATAAGCGAGTTTGGAAAGGTGTTTATTGTAATGCGTAGTTATTTTCTCTATTATATATTCAAGGCGAATAGGGTTTATTCGGTGTAAGATACCGAATTCTCCGTCCTTATTCCACCAATTATGAGAAATTTTCTCAAATTTTTCTAATTCTTTTTTATCGATTGAAGACATAGTCTATGATTCTTTCCAATATCATCCCGTGGCTTGGACCACGGGATCCATAAGTACAGCCTAAGAACTTTAGTGGATCCCGTGGTCAAGCCACGGGATAACAAGAGGCCATACAACAAACATATATAATATACTCAGATGACTTTAATAATACTAGCCTTAATTTTAATTAGCTGCATATTTGCCCCGCTTGGCTGCATTGCCCTATGGAAGAGATATATTTATTTCGGTGACG
The DNA here is from genome assembly GCF_036857515.1 of Candidatus Rickettsia tasmaniensis. Taxonomy (NCBI): domain Bacteria; kingdom Pseudomonadati; phylum Pseudomonadota; class Alphaproteobacteria; order Rickettsiales; family Rickettsiaceae; genus Rickettsia; species Candidatus Rickettsia tasmaniensis. The sequence goes on from NZ_JAQCNX010000034.1 coordinate 3,784, forward strand.
GGCTTGCTCATAGTAGTTTTTTAATGGCTAGCATAAGTATTATAGCACATGTGCCATTAATATATTCAGGCATAATAGTTGCAATTCTTTTTTCGTTTTTTGTGTTTATTTTTAAAAATAATTCTGAAAAAAACGCAGTTATTAATTTGATTTCTAGCTTTATGTTAGCTGTTGCTTTAGTTATTAATTATTTTACTTCTTTGCAGAATAATATAGTGAATTTGTTGTTTGGGGATATTTTATCCGTATCTTTTAATGATTTGATGATACTTGCAATAGTGCTAATAACTATTATAGGCTTTATAGTATATTTTTATAATCAAATTCTTCTTATCATTATCAATAGAGATATTGCCGTCATAAAAGGCTTAAAGGTTAATATTATTGAGCTAATATTTTTACTTCTTCTCTCATTATCGGTATTTTCTGCTATAAAGATTGTCGGAGTACTTATGGTAACTGCTATTTTACTTATTCCTGCAATGATTGCACGGTTTATAGCATATAGCCCTTCCCAGATGATTATAATATCAATTCTTATATCTTTATTTATTAATTTTTGTGCCGCAGTTATCTCTTTCTACTTTGATTTACCTTTAACTCCATTGTTTATTATATTAGGTACGTTTATTTATGGTTTGTTGTATTTAAAGCGATTATTATGAACAAAAATGAATTTACTGAATATGTCAAAGAATTGTTAGAACCATATAGTTCAGTAGCCGTTCGTGCAATGTTTGGTAGATATATATAAGGGTGGTGTTATGATAGGAATTATTAAGAGCAATGAATTATATTTTAAGTCAGGCCTAAGCACTTATGAATATTTTCAATCTTTCGGTTCTGAGTCATTTGTATATCAAAGTAAGGGTAAACTTATAACTCTATCATATTGGAAGGTGTTACCTGAAATTATGGAGGATCAAGAGTTATTAGGTAAGTGGTTTAAATTAGTTTTGAATGCTGCTATTATAATAGTCAAAAGAAAAAATAAATGTCGCCCCGTGGCTTGGACCAGCGTTGTTGTATGTGGCGTTTTTTTCCGTCATTGTGAGAAGACACCATAGGCGTCGACGAAGAAATCTCAGGCACGATTCCTGAGATTGCCACGCTCCTTGCAGTCGCTCGCAATGACGTTAGAATCTATCCACGTTTTTCATAATCTCAAGATAATCAATTTTGCCGCTTGTAAGTAGAGGTATTTCTGAATCGGTAATAATTACTTGCAGTAAATGTAGTAAAGAAATTTGAGCTTTAGATACAGCATCTGCAAAGTTCTCTCTATTTATATCGGAACCGGTAGTAAGTAAAATAATCTTTTCTCCGTGCGTTTTATCGGGAATAGAAATAGCAGCGTGCAAGGAATCAGGATCAATTTCGCTTGCAAGTTCTTCAATTTTTGTAAGAGATATCATTTCCCCTGCTATTTTAGCAAAGCGTTTTAAACGTCCTAAAATTGTTATATATCCTTCAGAATCGATTTTGACTATATCGCTTGTGTCGTACCATTCTTTATAAGTACAGTGACCTTCTAAGTCCAAGTAACCAAGCATGATGTTAGGACCCTTAATGAATAAACGTCCTCCTTCATTTATTCCCTCTACTTTCTCAAGCTTATAATTAATTTTCGGTAATAATCTTCCTACCGTGCCTGCTTTATTATGCATAGGGGTATTGCAAGCTATAATAGGTGAGGCTTCTGTAATCCCATATCCTTCAAAAATACGTATGCCGTACTTATTAAGCCAAAATTGTCTTGTAGATTCTTTTAATTTCTCGCTACCGGCAAATATATAGCGTAATGAGTAAAAATCATATGGGTGAGCGTAATTAGCATAACCGTTTAAAAAAGTATCGGTAGAAATTAATATAGTTGCTCCAATATCGTATATAACTTCAGGAATGCTACGATAATTTAGTGGAGAAGGATATAGAAACAGCTTAATACCGTTTAAAGTTGTAATAATTGCACCACTAAGACCAAAACAATGAAATAGCGGTAGCGCATTAAATACTATATCTTCAGGGCTAAAAGGTACTTTAGCAGTTATTTGATATCTATTAGTTTGTAAATTGCTGTGAGATAATAATACGGCTTTAGGTTCACCTTCAGTACCCGAAGTAAAAATTATCACTGCCGGTTTTTCGTCATCACGATTACGACAAAAATAATTGTAATAAGTTTGGGCACAATAACTTCCTATTTTTGCTTTTAGTTTTAGAGCTGTACCAATCTGATTTTTAAAATCTTCTAAATATATTATTTTAATACCGAAATCTAATAAGTTAGTTATTAATTCATGTAAATTTGCTTTCTCAATAAATTGTTTTGAAGTGTAAACTACTTTAATTTGTGCAAGTTTACAGGAGTTAATAATAGTACTTATGCCGCTGCTCCAGTTAATTATAGCAGGAACATAACCGCTAGATTGCATAGCGTAAAAAGTAATTAACGTATTCGTGGTATTAGGCAACATTAAGCCTAAATTTCTGCCAAAGATATTATTCTTTTTGATTAAATCACCTAGGATAAAAGATTTTAATATTAAATCTCGATAAGTAACCGCATTTTTTTCAAAATCATTAACTATTTTTTTCTTAAATCCATGAATTTTAGCAGCTTCTATAAGAGATGAGAATACAGTATTTTTATAGTCTGAACTCTCAAACATCATGTCAGCCATAATATCATAAAGAGTCCTAGATATATAACTGCGTCGTTCTTGATTGCTTGTAGCATCCATATTAGCGAATTTTACCGGCGGTAAAACGGTTATAGTAATTTTAGGAAATATTTTTCTTTTTAATATGTTTTTTAATTTTGATAAATGAGTAAATTGAGTACCGTCTATTCTAACCGGTAAGACGGTAGCACCGGCTTTATCGGCAATCATTCCCGGTCCTTCGTATATTTTCATTAAAGAGCCGGTAACGCTTATTCTACCTTCAGGGAAAATTGCTACTTTCTGATCCTTTTGTACTTCTTTTACTAAAGTCTTTATTGCCATTGGGTTACTTGGATCAACCGGCAAAGTTCTTGCCATACGTAAAAACGGTTTAATCCACCATATTTTTTGTATATCGGGACTAATTGCAAAAGTCATTTCTTCTCGTAAGTAAGTAGCAATTAGCGGCGGATCTAGATATGAAATATGGTTAGCGACCACTACTACTTTTTTACCTGCTTTTTGAAAATTTTCAAATCCTTTAACTTCAACCTTATACATAAGATCAAAACAGATTTGGAATATTCTTCGCAATAGCTTAAACGGAATAATTTTAACTTCAGGTATTAAACGGTAAATATGTATAGTAACGATTATATTAGCTAGGCTAATAAATAATATAATCCAGGGTATAGTGAAATTTAGGTAAAATAATAAAGATAGAATTATTGTTGATCCCACCATAAAAATGGAATTGATAAGATTGTTAACGGCAATAATTCGACTACGATGAGCAGGGTTTGCGTAATGCTGTAATATCGCAAAAAGAGGAACGATATATAATCCGCCTATTGCCGCTAAGAACAATAAATCTATAACTATTCGCCAATTATGTCTTTTCGATAAAAATACTAAAATACTTTTTAGCTGAGTAGGTTCGTAGTTAACTGAGCTAATTCTACTTGCAAAGAATAAATCAATACCGAAAATACTAATGCCTAGGGCTGAAATAAATAGATATTTAACGGTTATCTCATCTTCAAATATTTTGCTACATAAAAACGAACCGACCCCAACACCAAACGAGAAAACCGCTAAAAATAAATTAGCAACATTCTCATCAGCTTTAAAAGTTATCTTAGCAAGTAAAGG
>NZ_JAQCNX010000080.1:0-649 GCF_036857515.1 Candidatus Rickettsia tasmaniensis
TAATAGTAGACGATGAAGAGAGTATACGAAATCTCATTGCTGCAAATTTGAAAGATGAAGGTTTTAACCCTAATATTATGTAATCTTAGCCAACCTTTACATTATAAATAGCTATTGTGACAAAAATGTTATAAAAAAATGTTGCTTTCTTTTACATTCGGCATTAACGTATATATTTAGGTTCTTACGTACAATTTCTAATTGATTTACTATTTTACGATATTTTTTGCTGCAAATTATAAGATTTTTTTTGAAAAATGAATAACTAATTCTTTCAAAAATCTTATAATTTGCAGCAAAAAATATCGTAAAATAGTAAATCAATTAGAAATTGTACGTAAGAACCTAGTATTAATATTTTTAAGGTAAATTGTAATGTCACAACTAGATGTTTTAATAGTAGACGATGAAGAGAGTATACGAAATCTCATTGCTGCAAATTTGAAAGATGAAGGTTTTAACCCTAATATTATGTAATCTTAGCCAACCTTTACATTATAAATAGCTATTGTGACAAAAATGTTATAAAAAAATGTTGCTTTCTTTTACATTCGGCATTAACGTATATATTTAGGTTCTTACGTACAATTTCTAATTGATTTACTATTTTACGATATTTTTTGCTGCAAATTATAAGATTTTTTTTGAA
>NZ_JAQCNX010000067.1:0-782 GCF_036857515.1 Candidatus Rickettsia tasmaniensis
ATTGAGCTTCCTAATAAGCAGCGTGAATTCTTTTGCTTAAAAGAACTTATAGAGACCCCAGAATACCAAGACAAATCAACTTTATTGCCGTTAGTCTTGGGTAAAGATTTAGCAGGTAAGCCGCTGATTGCCGATCTTGCTAAAATGCCTCATTTATTAGTAGCAGGAACCACTGATAAAATAAATATAACTTCTTCTTACCAAAAGCCTGTAAGTGAAAAAGTAAAATTCCCTGAAGAAGCGAGATCCGTACCTGCAAATCTTATAAAATTCTTTAGCAAACCTGTTAGCCCTAAAATATCTCAAAGCGAAATAGCAGAATTGCCGCCTATTTCGTTATTACGTGATCCTGAAAACCATCATGTAAAAGGAGCTTCTTCCTCGGAGCTTAAACAAAAGGCTGAAGAATTATTAACCGTGCTGAATGATTTTGGAGTTAAAGGGCAGATAATTAATATCAATCAAGGACCGGTGGTAACTCAATATGAATTTGAGCCGGCAGCAGGCACGAAAACATCAAGGGTAGTAGGATTATCTGACGATATAGCACGCTCACTATCTGCTTTATCAACAAGGATAGCAGTCATACCCGGCAAAAACGTACTTGGTATTGAGCTTCCTAATAAGCAGCGTGAATTCTTTTGCTTAAAAGAACTTATAGAGACCCCAGAATACCAAGACAAATCAACTTTATTGCCGTTAGTCTTGGGTAAAGATTTAGCAGGTAAGCCGCTGATTGCCGATCTTGCTAAAATGCCTCATTTATTAGTAGCAGGAACCAC
>NZ_JAQCNX010000009.1:0-19241 GCF_036857515.1 Candidatus Rickettsia tasmaniensis
GGGCTAGTTGTTGCTTCTGTTTTATCTGGTAATAGGAATTTTGAAGGGCGAATTAATCCACTTACTAAAGCAAGCTATCTCGGCTCGCCTATTTTAGTTGTAGCATATGCACTTAGTGGCACTCTTAATATAGATCTAACAAATATGCCCATAGGAGAAAATATTTATTTAAAAGATATTTGGCCAAGCAAAGAAGAGATAGATGAAGTTATTGCAAAGATTTATCTACGGTACATAGTTCACTTGCCGGTCCAAAACGTCCGCAAGATCGAGTAAACTTAAACGATGTAGCAAGTAATTTTAAATATGAATTACCGAATTTTGCTTTAGAAAGTAAAGACATTGATAAAAAATATGCCGTAGCAAATCAGAATTACGAAATCGGTAACGGCGATGTGGTAATTGCAGCAATTACTAGCTGTACTAATACTTCTAATCCTTCGGTTATGATTGGTGCAGCACTTCTTGCTAAAAAAGCACTAGAACACGGGTTAAAGGTAAAACCTTGGGTTAAAACTTCTCTTGCTCCTGGTTCAAAAGTCGTAACGGAATATTTGAAGTTTAGCGGTCTTGATAAATATTTAGATGAATTAGGGTTTAATCTAGTAGGTTACGGCTGCACTACTTGCATCGGTAATTCCGGACCTCTAAATCCGGAAATAGAGGAAACTATTAACAAAAACGGGCTAGTTGTTGCTTCTGTTTTATCTGGTAATAGGAATTTTGAAGGGCGAATTAATCCACTTACTAAAGCAAGCTATCTCGGCTCGCCTATTTTAGTTGTAGCATATGCACTTAGTGGCACTCTTAATATAGATCTAACAAATATGCCCATAGGAGAAAATATTTATTTAAAAGATATTTGGCCAAGCAAAGAAGAGATAGATGAAGTTATTGCAAATTCAATTAATTCCTCTATGTTTATAGAAAAATATTCTGATATATTTAGCGGAACGAAAGAGTGGAAAGATTTACAGGTTACTAATAGTTCTACTTATAACTGGAATAAGAATAGTACCTATATTAATAATCCGCCTTATTTTGAGGATATAGGCAGCAAGAATAATATACAAGATATAAAATCTGCAAAAATTCTAGCAATTCTCGGTGATTCTATTACTACCGATCATATTTCGCCGGCAGGTAGTATTAGTAAAACCAGCCCTGCTGCTAAATATTTAACGGACCATCATATAGAGCCTCTAGATTTCAACTCTTACGGATCACGTAGAGGAAATCATGAAGTAATGATGCGTGGCACATTTGCTAATATTCGTATAAAAAATGAGATGTGTAAAGGTGTAGAAGGCGGGTTTACCATAAACCAGTTAAGCGGCACGCAGCAAACTATCTACGATGCAGCTATGGACTACAAAGCTCATGATGTATCGGTAGTGATTTTTGCAGGTAAAGAATATGGCAGCGGCTCATCTAGAGACTGGGCAGCAAAAGGACCTGGGTTGCTTGGTGTAAAGGCAGTGATTGCCGAGAGCTTTGAGCGAATACATCGCTCAAATTTAGTAGGTATGGGTATTTTACCGCTAACTTTTACCGGCAATAACACAAGATTAGGTTTAAAGTTAGACGGTTCAGAAACTATTGACATTATAGGCTTAAGCGAGAATATAAGCTCTTATAATCCTGTTAAATGCGTGATAAAAAAACAAACCGGTGAAATAAGAACAATCGATTTAATATTGCAAATATTTACGGATAATGAGATAAATTATATAAAGCACTGCAGTATTATGCACTTTGTGGTAGAGAGTTTGAAGGGGTAGTCTGGTATCGTCATTGCAAGGAAATTGCGTAGCAATTGTACGTACGTAATCTTGGGAGTTTGTTATTATTTCATAAGATTGCCACGCCAGCCCTACGGCTGCTCGCAATGACAACTCAGATAGCCACGCAACAATGCCACACGGGAACGACATAAAGAGGTAAAAATATGGATAAGCATCTTAAAGAATATACCGAGAGCGGTAAGAAAAATTTAATTGTGGTATATATATTATATTTATGCGGGGTCGTAGCTCCGATATTGCCGTTAATCGGGGTATTTTTTGCATATCTTAACAAAGATAAAGGCGATAACTTTGCAATTAGTCATTACGTGTTTTTATTTCGTACTTTTTGCCTTGGGGTTCTTGGGTGGATTGTATGTTTTATATTTACGTTTATCATGATTGGAGTAGTACTATACTTTATACTCGCTGTTTGGTATATACTTCGTGTTGCCATCGGTTTTAAATATATGATAGAAGACACAGCATACCCAAACCCTATGACTTATTGGATAAAATAAAAATGATAAAGCTGAACGTAGACGGCTCTGAAATAGAAGTATCAGAAGGTAGCACCGTTTATCAAGCCTGTACACAAGCAGGAAAAGAAATCCCTCATTTTTGTTATCATGGGCGTCTAAAAATCGCTGGTAATTGCCGTATGTGCTTGGTTGAAATGGAAAAATCACTAAAGCCTATAGCTTCTTGTGCTATGCCGGTAAGTAACGGTATGGTTATTCATACCGATACGCCTATGGTAAAAAAAGCACGTGAAGGGGTGATGGAGTTTTTACTGATTAACCATCCTTTAGATTGTCCTATTTGTGATCAGGGCGGAGAGTGTGATTTACAGGATCAGGCTTTCAGATACGGCAAAGGTACTAATAGATTCCACGAAAATAAGAGATCTATTAAAGATAAATATATGGGACCGCTGATTAAAACAGCGATGACTAGATGCATACAATGCACAAGATGTATTAGATTTGCGAGCGATATAGCAGGAATAGAGGAAATGGGAGCTATTTACCGTGGAGAACACATGGAAGTAACTTCATATTTAGAGCAAACTTTAGATTCCGAAATTTCCGGTAATATGATCGATATTTGTCCCGTCGGTGCTTTGAACTCTAAGCCTTATGCTTTTAAAGCTCGTAAATGGGAGCTAAAACATACCGCTAGCATTGGAGTGCATGATGCCGAAGGCTCTAATATTCGTATTGATAGTAGAGGCGATGAGGTAATGAGGATATTACCTCGTGTTAATGAAGAAATAAATGAAGAGTGGCTTTCGGATAAGAATCGTTTTAGTTATGACGGTTTAAAATATCAGCGCTTGGATCGTCCTTATATCAGAAAAAACGGTAAGTTAGTAGAAGCTAGCTGGAGTGAAGCTTTAAAGACAGTAGCGGATAAAATAAAATCCGTAAAACCAGAAAAGATTGCTGCTATTGCTGGTTCTCTCTCTTCTGTCGAAGCAATGTTTATGTTAAAAACATTATTGCAAAAGCTTGGCTCTAATAATTACAGCGTTAATCAGTTTGACTATAAACTAGATACCACGCAGCGAGGCAATTATTTATTTAATACTACTATTGCAGAGATAGAAAAGGCTGATTTATGTTTGCTAATCGGAGCAAATCCAAGGCAAATAGCTCCAGTATTAAATAGTAGAATAGGTATGCGAGTACGTGCCGACTCACTAAAAGTAGCAAGAATAGGTGGAGGGCATAACCAAACCTATAAAATTCAGGATTTAGGAAGTGATATTAAGATTATTGAGGAGCTAGCCATTGGTACTCATGAGTTTACGAAAGCCTTAAAAGCAGCAAAATATCTGATGATTATAGTAGGTGATGGTGTATATGCAAGAGATGACGGATATGCTATATTATCGCTTATTCATAAGATAGTGACTGAATATAATATTATGCGTGATGATTGGAAAGGCTTTAATATATTGCATAATCACGCTTCTATAGTTGGCGGTCTTGATATTGGTTTTAATACTCCTATTAAGCTTGAAGAGTTAGAACTCGCTTATTTACTTGGAGCGGACGCCGTCCCATTTGATAAGCTGAAATCGACTTTTATAATATATCAAGGACATCACGGGGACGCAGGTGCTAGCAGTGCTGATGTAATTTTACCTGCGGCTGCTTATACCGAGCAGAGCGGAATTTACGTAAATTTAGAAGGTAGACCGCAAATAGCAGAAAAAGCAGTATCGCCTGTAGGGGTAGCTAAAGAAGATATAGAAATTATTAAGGAGCTTGCCGGTTATCTAAAAATAGATATCGGAATGGATAATTTGCAAGAAGTAAGAGTAAAGCTTGCTGAAGAATATAAGGTATTTGCTAGTATTGATAGAATTATAGAAAATAAATTTAGTAAGTTTAGCTCTAAAGATAAGTTATCAAAAGAGCCTATAACTGCAGAACCTATTAATTATTATATGACTGACGTAATTAGTAAAAATTCGGTCACTATGGCTAAGTGCGTTGAGGCTAAGGAAGCAAGAGACGAGGAGGCGGTATGATGAAAAATATGCTATTCTCACCCCGTATGTCATTCCCGCAAAAGCAGGAATCCAGCTCTTTTTTTGTAAATTATTTTCTGGATTCCCACTTTTGCAGGAATGATATAATAAGAGTACAATCATGCTAGAACTCTTTTTTGAATATATTTTTCCGTTAATTATCATCGCTCTAAAGGTAGTTGCAATTACTATCCCTTTAATATTGTGCGTTGCGTATTTAACATATGCAGAGCGTCGTGTTATTGGATTAATGCAGCTTCGACGAGGACCTAACGTTGTCGGTCCGTTTGGATTACTTCAGCCTATTGCCGATGCGGTTAAGCTCTTATTCAAAGAGCCGATCATTCCAACCAATTCCGATAAAATATTATTTATTTTAGCACCGATGATAACTTTTATATTAAGTTTAATCGGCTGGGCAGTTATACCCTTTGCAAAGGGCGTAGTTCTGGCAGATATTAATGTAGGTGTTTTATATATTCTTGCTATTTCCTCTTTAAGTGTTTACGGCATTATTATTGCTGGCTGGGCTAGTAACTCAAAATATGCTTTTTTAGGAGCTATACGTTCCTCTGCCCAAATGATTTCTTATGAAGTGTCGATGGGACTGGTTATTATTACCGTGCTACTTACTACCGGTACTCTCAATTTAAGTGAGATCATTGAAGCACAAAGAATAATGCCGTGGTGGATTGATTTAATGCTACTACCTATGGGTGTCGTGTTTTTTATCTCGGTGCTTGCCGAAACAAATAGATTACCTTTTGATTTACCTGAAGCAGAATCGGAGTTAGTCGCTGGCTATAATGTTGAATATTCCTCTATGGGATTTGCTTTATTTTTTCTAGGTGAATATGCTAATATGATATTAGTTAGTGCAATGACTACGACTTTCTTTTTAGGAGGTTACTTGCCGCCCTTTAATATATCGTGGTTAGATTGTATTCCGGGGTTCGTTTGGTTTGTATTTAAGGTCGGATTCTTATTGTTTTGTTTTTTATGGATTAGAGCGACCTTACCAAGATATCGCTATGATCAATTAATGCGACTTGGCTGGAAAGTATTTTTACCTCTAACTTTATTTTGGGTGGTGTTAGTATCAAGCGTGCTTGTTTATACAGATAATTTACCGAGTATTTAGGTGTTATTGTCATTGTTGCTTGATCGGTTTACCCGTCATTGCGAGGAAATTACGAAGTAATTGACGAAGCAATTTCAGGATATTTGACTAGATTGCCACGCAGCCTACGGCTGTTCGCAATGACGACTCGGTATCCATGCGGGTGATGCCCCGCAGAAATACATCGATCTTTAATATATAATTTTTATGATAAACTATTTAAAATCGTTTTTTCTATATGAGATAGTAAGGGGGATGGCTTTGACTTTAAAGTATTTCTTTAAGCCCAAAGTTACCATAAATTATCCTTATGAAAAAAGCCCTGTTAGTCCAAGATTTAAGGGTGAACATGCCCTGCGTCGCTATGAAAACGGTGAAGAACGCTGCATTGCGTGCAAATTCTGTGAGGCGATTTGTCCGGCACAAGCGATAGTAATTGAAGCGGACGAACGAGAAGACGGCAGCAGGCGTACTACTCGTTATGATATAGATATGACAAAATGCATTTATTGCGGATTATGTCAGGAAGCTTGCCCTGTAGATGCAATAGTTGAAGGTCCTAATTTTGAGTTTGCAAGTCTAACTCATACCGCACTTATTTACGATAAGGAAAGATTACTGCAAAATGGCGATAGATGGGAACAGGCACTCGCTAGTAAACTACACAAAGATTACGAGTATAGGTAATATACTCGTTTAATTACTCTTCATTTATTCGGAATATATACGTATATTATGCTATTGTGATTCTGTTAATAGGTTCATTTCAAGAAAGTTAAATTAAAAAAATATATCATGAAAATTCGAACCTTGTATTCGAGATTTCATAAACCTTTGTAATTTAATTATTGATTTTCTTTTTTTTGACTTTTATTCTCTTAATTGTAAATAATTATAAAAACTAAAAAATTATGTTTATAAAACAGATTTATAGTATGGTAGTTTGTTTTGTTACTACTATAGTTTTATTGATAACGCTCTCTATTACATTTAATGCATTCATTACATTATTCCTACCGGAATAAGAGGAACTCATAAAATATAGTACTAATGAGCAATATTTAAAGCTAAAATCATATGATAAGGATTTATATGAACAATTAAAAGGGTTGCCTCCAAAAGAGTTAGAAGACAAGAGAATTAGTTATAAGAATAATATATAGAAGTTACTAAAACACATGCTGTAAGTACAATAATTAATTGTTCAATTTGGATTATAGTTAGCCTTATATTTTTTATTATACATTGGGAGATTTATAAAAATACGCAAAACAATAATAATTAATCAAGCTGTAATATCTGTGCAGATTTTATAGAGCTTTCTAGATGAGAGGATAGAAGAACAATACCACCGCTATTTGCTTTCATGACAATTAGATTATTTAGTAAATCCCTATTTTCTTTGCTTAAGTTAGTTTCAACTTCATCAAGTAGCCATAAGTCAGATTGGCAAGCAATAAGCCTTGCTATGGCTACGATTTTCTGCATCCCGCTAGACAAACTATAGCATTTTTTATCTAATAAGTCGTGTAATTTGAAGTAATGAATAGCAGCATATAGGGTTTCAGCGGAATTATAAATTTCCGACCAAAATTTTAGATTCTCAAAAACAGTCATTTCTGATTTTAGACCTAAATTATGACCGATATAAGTGCAGTAAAGTTTAGCGATATTGTTAATATTACAGTTTCTATAGTAGATATTACCGCTACTTGGTTGCATAATTCCTGCTATCATTCGTAGCAACGAGCTTTTCCCACAACCGTTAGCTCCTTTTATATATGTGATAGAAGAAGGAAGAAAAGTAATATTTAGATCAAATAAGTTTTTAAATTGTAATTGATGAAGTGATAGCATGTCCTTGTCATACCATGGCTTGACCACGGTATCCATAAAAGCAATTCAAAATACTAATAATTTTACTAGATATCGTGGTCAAGCCACGGTATGACATCTGTTGCTTTTTAATAAATTTAATTTTCATGATGCTCTTCTGGTGTGGTCCCAGTTAATTCTGTATTATCTTGTTGATTATTATGACCAATTCCAAGTTTCTCACGAGCATCTCTTCAAGCTTCTTTATGATCTGATGCATCAGGATTTACCACATGAGACTTATACCTATGCCTGTTACCTTATTAGCTTCTTGACCTAGTTTTTTAGTTGTGTTGTTTAATTCATGGTTTATTTTTTTAGCTTCTTTTACTATTTTTCATATAAATCTCACTTTTAAGTTCTATAATTAGAGTAGCATTTATATTTTTTGTAAGCAATTAAAATTTTACCAGCAAATTTTCTACCGATAAGCTAAATACATTTAAAATAGAACTCGGCATTAGACCAAAGTAAATAATTAATAATATTAAAGGAGCTATTGAGATTATTTCGTATTTATATAAATCTCTGAAATGCATAATTTCTTTATTGGTAATTTCACCGAGCATTACTTCTTTGTATAATTTCAGCATGTAAACCGCCCCGAAGATTATGCCGAGAGCTGCTATAAAGGTTGCTACTACATTCACCTTATAAATCCCAAGCAGGCTTAAAAATTCTCCAATAAATCCACTAGTTCCGGGTAACCCGATAGAGCCAAGCATTGCAATCATAAAAAATGCGGCAAGCACCGGCATTTTACTTGCTACACCACCATATTTAGCTATTTCTTTTGTATGTAATCTTTCATACAAAGTACCGACTATTAAGAATAGACATGAAGAAATCACGCCGTGGCTAAGCATCTGAAATATTGCTCCGCTAACTCCGGCTTCAGTAAAGCTAAAAATACCTATCGTAACATATCCCATATGTGCAATAGATGAATATGCGATCATCTTCTTCATATCTTTTTGAGCAAGAGCAACGAGTGATGCATATATTATACCAATAACGCTAAGGTAAATTACGTAAATTGCAAATTCTTGTGATACACTCGGACATAGAGGTAGTAATACTCTTAAAAAACCGTAACCGCCGAGTTTTAGCAAAATACCGGCAAGAATAACCGAGCCGCTGGTTGGAGCTTGTACGTGTGCATCGGGTAGCCAAGTATGAAAAGGAATCATAGGGATTTTAACGGCAAAAGCAATAAAGATAGCCCACCATAAAATTTGCTGAGCAAATAATGGAATATTATCGGTAAGCTGAAAGATATAGGTTAAATCAAAGCTATGCATTTTGCTATAAATATAAATTAATGAAAGTAGGAAAAATACAGAACCAAAGAACGTATATAAGAAGAATTTAAGAGCCGCATATATTCTATTCTCGCCACCCCATATGCCGATAATAATATACATCGGCACTAATATTGCTTCAAAAAACAGATAAAACAATAGTAAATTTACCGAGGTAAATGCCCCTATACAAAAAGATTCCATTAATAAAAAACACACCAAATATTCTTTAATATATTTTTTAACGGTAAATAAGCTTCCAATTATACAAATAAGAGTAAGAAAAGAAGTTAGAACCACAAAAAATATTGATATACCGTCAACGCCTACATGGAATTCAAGCCCGATCTTATCAAGCCAAGCGTAGCGTTCAACAAATTGATAAGCGGGGTTTGAGGAGTCAAACTCTATTAAAATATAGATAGTTGAGATGAATGTTAAAACAGAACTAAGCACTGCAACGTACATTACATATATCGGTTTATCTGCTTTTTTACTTTGACTAATAAACAGCAAAATATATAGCACGCTTATTAGCGGCAGAAAAATACTGATAGATATAATAGGTAATTCTAACATTCTTTAAGATTTTATGAGTTTTTTTCCGTCATGGCGAGGCAAATTACAAAGTAATTGACGAAGCAATCTCAGGAATTTGTTATTATTGTATGAGATTGCCACGCTCTCTACGTTCGCTCGCAATGACGGTTTTAGTTTTTAACGCAAATAACATCAGTACATTATGTTTTTCCAAACAAAATAACTAATTGTTACAACAATAAATGATACTATATACAAAGCATAATTAAAAACATATCCTGTTTGTATTTTGCCGGTAAGAACGCTAAAGCAATTAACGACTCGTGAAAAACCGTTTGGTCCAAAACGATCGATTATTTGCTGATCGCCAAGATAAAATAAAGAAGCTAAACGGTTAATAGGTTTCACAATTAAGCAATTATATATTTCATCGAAGTAATATTTATTGTGTAATATGTTGGAAATTAATACAAGGGGTGTCATCCCGCGGCTTGACCGCAGGGTCCAGGAGTTTTTAATATTTTTACTGGATTTCCGCTTTTGCGGGAATGACATAACAGTACTTGACTTATATAAGTAAATCCCAGTAACAATCCCCACTATACCGACTGCCATAGGTAGTAGCTTAATATATAAAGGCGGGTGGCTAATTAGTAATTTATAAATATGTAAATTAAATAGGCTTGCATGGAAATAACCGTTTGGTTTGTCCATAGCAAGTAAATAATAGCCGATCATACCGCTAAAAAAGCTCCCGGCGACAAGTAATATAAGTGGATTATTCATTACTTTAGCCGGTTCGTGAGCATGCTCAAAAACATCTTTTTCTAGCTTAGTTTTGCCATGAAATACCAACATAATAATCTTCATTGAATAAATAGCGGTAAGTATTGTTGCTGCTATTCCAAAAATAAACATAAACGAGCCGCTACTATAAGCCGCTTCTAAAATCGAGTCTTTAGAGTAAAATCCTGCCAAAGGATAAATCCCTATTAGTGCAAGTGAGCCGATTAAGAAGTTGCCATAAGTTACCGGCATTTTATTTCTTAAATCACCCATTTTAAAAATATCCTGCTCGTGAACGGCGTGTATTACGCTGCCGGCTGATAAGAATAATAAGGCCTTAAAAAAGGCATGAGTTACTAAGTGAAATATTCCGCTATTATAGGCAGATACTCCGCACGCCATGAACATATAACCAAGCTGACTGCAAGTTGAGTAAGCAATAATCTTCTTGATATTGCTGTGCATAATAGCAATGCTTGCAGCAAAAAGACAAGTAACACCGCCGATAATCGTAATAAATTGTAGAATTAAAGGGCTATATTCAAATAAATACGAGCAGCGTGCTACTAAGAATACTCCTGCTGTTACCATGGTTGCTGCATGAATAAGTGCAGATACCGGAGTCGGTCCTTCCATCGCATCAGGAAGCCATACATGTAAACCGATCTGTGCAGATTTACCCATACAACCGATGAATAATAATAAACAAATAATGTCTAGAATGGAAAAATGTAAAAATATTTTTATATTAGATAATAATTCTGCAGATGACAATACATCTTTGTAATTTGCCGAGCCACAATAAATAATAATCGTCATTACGCCTAAGATAAAAGCAAAATCGCTGACTCTATTTATTATAAAAGCTTTAATCGCTGCTTTATTGGCTGATTCTTTTGAATACCAAAAACCTATTAGTAAATATGAGCAAACGCCGACGCCCTCCCAACCGAAAAATAACTGTAAGAAATTATCGCTAGATACTAGCATTAACATAAAAAAAGTGAATAAAGAAAGAAAAGACAAGAAGCGTATCATCCCCTTATCTTCGGCCATATAACCAAGTGAGTAGATATGCACGACGCTTGACACCCATGTTACGGCTATAAACATTATGCTAGTTAGCTGATCGATATAAATCGACCAATTTACTTTAAAATTTCCAACCTCAATCCATGGTAATAATTTAATATGGATTATATTCCCGTCTAAGCCCGCATCGCAAAATATTATTAATGAGAATAAGGCAGATAAAGATAAAAAGCCGGTTGCAATTACTTGCGCTAATTTTTTGTCTATTACCCTTACGAATAACCCGTTTATTATGCTAGATGCAAGCGGTAACATGATGATCATTATGGAAATATTTTGATACATCATTATCCCCACATCTGATTAATGTCGGTAATTTCAATTGAGCCTTTATTACGGAAATATATTAGTAATATTGCAAGTCCGATTGAGGTTTCGGCAGCTGCTACGGTTAAGATTATAATACTAAAAATTTGTCCCGATAATTCTTGCATATATACGGAAAATGCAACAAAATTTATGTTAACTGCAAGCAGCATTAACTCAATAGACATTAATATATTGATAATATTTTTGCGATGCATAAATAATCCAAACATTCCGATAGTAAAAACTAAGCTGCTTAAGATTAAATAATGATTAAGCGAAATATATTCATTCATATTTAATATTCTCAACACCTTTATTTAGAATAGGCTTTGTCATTAATACGGTATTTTCTTTATTGTGACGTAGTTGTTTTGATATATCTTGACGTTTTACTCCCTCACGCTTCTTTAGTGTTAACGTAATACATGCAATCATAGCGACAAATAATATAAGGCCCGCCATTTGAAACGGTAGCATAAAGTCTGTGTAGAGTACGCCTCCTATTGCTTTAGTATTTGAAATATTATTTGTTATGGCAAACGATACATTGGAGTTGAAATTAATATTTTTAGTACCAAGTAAAATAATTATTACTAAATCGGCAAACATAATCAAAGCTATAAAAATACTTAAAGCTAGATTTGCTTTTAGCTGCGTTATTGTCTTATTAAAATGCATATCTAGCATCATTATCACAAATAAGAATAATACTGCTACAGCTCCAACATAAATCACTATCAGCATCATAGCTAAAAATTCTGCTCCAAGCAAAATCATAAGCCCTGCACCGTTGATAAATGCAAAAATTAACCATAATACCGAATATATGGAATTTTTGCTTAAGACAACGCACAAGCTACTGATAGTTATTAATGTTGCAAATAAATAAAAAAATATAGGCATGGTATTTATATAGGTTGTGTCTTATCTCTATTTTATCCTTGTAAAACTCGTTTTACAACATTAGGTTCTTTCTCAATAATCTTAAGAAGTAATTTTGCAGCTCTGGTAGGTAATCTTCTGCCTTGTTCCCAGTTTCTTAAAGTTGCAACACTCACTCCAAATGTTGTAGCAAATTGTTGTTGTGTTAATTTTAACTTATCTCTTGCTTCATGCACGTCTATATTAGATGATTTTATATCATGTTTATTTGCTTTTAATTTTCCTTTAGTGTGTAAAACAGCCTCTTGCATTCCAATTAATATACTTTTGTCGGTTTGATTAGTATTTTTATTATTCATTTCTGCCTTGTCCGACATATAATTTTACCAATTCTTCAGTTAGTTTTTTTAATTCATTACAACTATTATGATTAATATTTTCCATCTTACTTTTTATAAAACCGGTTATTAAAAATACCGGCATATTTTCATTGTAGTAAAAATAAATTATTCTTATACTGCCACTTTTACCTTTATTATTACTACTTAAAGTAAATCGTAACTTTCTTATACCTTCAGTGCCTTTTATTATATCACCTTGGTCAGGATTAGCAGCAATGTAATGTATTATTTCAAAGCATTCTTTTTCATTTAAATTATTCTTAGCGAATTTTTGAAACTCTGGAAGCTCAACAACTGAAATCAATTTTTTACTCATAATAATTATACGCCATTGGCGTAGGAGAATCAATAAATAATTTTTGTTTAGTATCATGGATACCGTGGCAAGACCCACGGTATGACAGAGTGCAAATTGGCTACACCAACAAAGCATTAGAAGAAAATTTCTTGATCATCGGAATAAATAAGCTTTCTAGTTCTTTGCGTATTTCTTCCTTGTTTTCTACTTTTTGACCTTCTTTACTTAAAGTTAGCTCGCCTTTTTCTACATGACCAAGTACAGCCTCAATGATTGCTTTTTTATCATGTTTACCATCCATATATCTAAGTGCAAACTTCTCAAAGAAATTAACGCCGATCGGTTCATGTTTTAAATTTGTAACCCACATAGAAGGTGTATGGGTTGCTTGATGTATCACCATTTTTGTTGTTTTAGGCTTATCAAGCTCAGGGTTATTTCGATGCTTCTGATTTGTAATACTAATATAACCTTGTAGTACTAGCGTCATTGCATTATTTAAAAGCTCAGCTTTGATTTCGTTTAATTTAGTATTATGTAGCTTTTTATTAGCTTCAGTGGTTATTTTCTCAAAACTTAACGGATTATTTAGATTTTCGCTGAAAGTGTATAAAATAGCTTTCATATAAGGCGAACTAGTTGTTAAGTTAGAGTCTTTATTGCCGTTTAAGAAGAATTTTAAATTTTCGGAAGCATTATTAAGATCTACTTCTTTGAGTGGTTTTTCAGGCACTATATTAAAGATTATATTAAATTTCGTTATATCATCATTGTTAATATTTCTATTAATTTTCACATCACTATGACATAGTAAAGTGGTTCTAAAACGACGATTCGTAATGAAATCCATATATTGTTCGGTTCTAACTATATCGTTTACCGCTTTTAACTGCTCTACTACTTTCGGCGGCATATTACCGAGATACATAGTTGAAAGATTACAATCGGCTAAATATTGTAAATTGTGCTTTCTTGCTTCATTCATAAATTCATGGAAGTAGAATTGAGCATTTTCTTCTTCTAGATGATCATGACGTAAATAATGATCGGTTTGTTTAGCAAGTAGCCCTGCTTCGGTTTTTAATGCTTCTGCATAAGGAGTTTTAGAGTTTTCTAAGCTATCCTTAACAAATTCTAGTAACAATCTAGCTTGAGCTATTCTATCCCGTACATTTGCAAATAAGCTAGAATGATACATCATCATATCTCTAATAGTACGGACCATATTCCAGCCAGGGAGGGTATTATAGCTAATATATGCTATTCCGTTTGGACTAAGATTTTTATTACAAACTTCAAAAATTTTATCTCTAACGGTTTTTGGTACCCAAGAAATTACGCCATGGCAAATTATATAATCAAACTTACCGAAAGAATCGTTAATATCGGTTATCGAACAATGATGGAACTCTATATTTTTTAATCCTAGTGCTTTAACATTTTTATTTGCTTCGTCAATTTGTACCTTAGACAAATCAACCCCAACAAAATAAGCTTTTGGATAAAGAACTGCATGTGGTATTAAATTACCGCCTGCTGCACAACCAAGCTCTAATATTTTTGCATTCTCGACTTCAGGAGCATTTACACCGAAAAGAGTTGCAAGTGTACTTAAGTGATAAGGATTTGTAAGAGCATATGGGTAGCTTTCATACGGTACTTCATCATAAGTGTTATGATCTGAAACCGCACCGTTAACAACGGATTGTACGGAATGTGTTTTTTGTGCCATCTTATCATGACCGTTAGGGGTAGAAGAAGAGTTAGTAGCTTTTGGAGACATATTTTTTCCTTATGTAGTTGAATTATTCGTGTCATCCCGCGGGATGACATTGTAGCTTTCATATAAATATTTCACAGAATTATTAAAATGGCAATCTACAAGTAAATCCTACGCCAAATTCTCCAACGGCTATAGTTTTTTTGATAGGATTTGCTGGTACGAATTGCTCCGTTTTCATATCAAGCGTATCATAATTAATTCTTACTCTATATGCTGTTTGTAATTTTGCAGTTGCATCAATACTTAAATTTGAAGTTACATCTTGTGAAATTCCAAGACCTGCTTGCCAAGCAACACAATTTTTATGAGTTTTTCTTACTTTAAAATAATCGCTATTTATAACACTCCGCCTAGGAGAGGTAGGCTTAACTTTTACTTGTGCTATTCCACCTCCAAGTATTACAAAAGGTGTGAAAGTTTTTATTTTTTCTAAATCATAAATAAGATTTAGCATATATATATTTGATAATACGGTAGTATTACCTGGGGTTTTAGGAATAGTGAGACCATTACTTAAATTTTGCTGAGGTAATACGTAATGCAGACGATATTTAGGTTGATAAGTTGCTGAGAATTCAATAGCTATCTGTGGATATATTATATAGCCTATTTTCCCACTATACATACTTGATTTTTTTAAAATTATTTTGGTATTTGAGTGTTTATGTCGGAATTTACTAACGACCGGTTCAACTATTCCGCCTTCTGCTCCTATATAGAACCCTGTTTCTTTTGCGAAAGCAATGTTATTAAAAATGATGATAGTAATAAAAAATAATTTTAGTAATTTAGTCATTATAATTGCTTAAAAAATAAAAAAATATTATATACCCCCTTTATTAATGGTCAATCATATTTTTCCTAATTATGGAAGCAATTATACCAAATAGTAATAAAGTAATAGTTACAGTGAGCGCAACATATGCCGGAATCGCTATATAATGATGAATAAATATTTTAAAGCTGATAAATATTAAAATTAAAGCCAAAGAATATTTTATATAACTGAAACGTTCTACAATTTCTGCTAAACAAAAGAATAACGCTCTAAGCCCTAAAATAGCAAAAATATTTGAAGTATAAATTATATAAACATCATTAGTAATTGCGAATATTGCCGGTATGCTATCTATAGCAAAGACTAAATCTATTGCTTCTATCAGTACTAGAGATATAAAAAGGGGAGTACAATATAGTTTGTTATTACGTTTAACAACAAATTTATCCCCTTCAAGGTTAGGGGTAATATTTAGATTTTTTATTATTGACTTGTAAATATAAGAATTCTGTATATCAAAAGTTTTATGTGATACATAGAAAGTTTTTATACCTGTAGCAATAAGTATTACGGCAAAAATATATAATAACCAGGCAAATTTATTTATAAGAATAATACCGCCGTAAATCATTACGGCTCTGAATATTATTACGCCTATTATACCGAAAAATAAAACACGATGTTGATATTGCCCGGGAATTTTAAAAAATTGGAACATAATAGAAATAACAAAAATATTATCAAGTGACATAGCTTTCTCAATGAGAAAGCAAGTATAATATTCACGAGCATGATCTGCCCCCGTATTATAGTAAACATAGATACCGAATAAACAAGCTATTACAAGATAGAAAAGACTAAAAAGTATGCTTTCTTTAAAGCTCATTATGGTATTTTTTTTGTGTATTATTCCCAAATCGAGAATCAGTAAAGCAGCGATTACCGTATAAAAAACAATCCAACTCATTTATTTATCTCTTCATTTTATATTGCATGTGGAAATATAGTCCTCCACCAAACATAACTCTTAGCTGGAATCTTATAGTATTTTCTCCTTGTTTTAAATAACGCTTTATATCAATCGGTAAATTTTTAGCTTGTAATGCTTGACCTTGGTCATTTCCATTGTTACAGTACCTTTTCTCATCTAGAGAATCAACGTTAGTAGGGAGGCTAAGTAACTTTGTGCCGTTGACATATATTAATGTGCAATCATCATACCATAAATCTTTTACTTCAAAATACTCAATATCGTCCATTATTGCATCTAAAGTTACTTTGAATTCTACAGTATGCAATATTGTATTGTCCGGTTTATTTGCTGCAGCTATATGTGCTCCATCCTTTGGAAATGCCATAATGCTCCCATGTGGTACCGGTTTTTTGTTTAAGATATAGTCACCTATTTTAGTTACCGGATTATAAGGGGTCTCAGGTAATTGGTCTGATGGAAAGTCGTTATAACCAACTTTTATAGGTAATCCTTTAGATTCTCTACAGCCGACATTTTGGCCTAAAGGTTCAAACTCGATAACCTTTCTATCAAAATATGATAAGCAATGGCGTTCTAAAGGTTTATTAGGATCAATAGGTATCCAATTCGTCGGGCATTTTCCTTTTGCAAGTTCGCCTATATCGCTTTCAGGCCATTCTGCATTACCGTGATTGTTACCGGAAGGAGCTTTCTCTGTGCTAGGAATTTTAGCACAAGTAGGTACTAATATAGGAGCACAAAGATTTAGCTCTTGCCAAGTTTTATCTCTTACATCCTCAGTCTCAGCTTTATATGTCGGCTCAGGAGGAGTATTGTTATCTCCTTTTGTATATGTCACTGTATAATATTTTGAAGGATCTACCGGTACTAATATTGGTCCTATGTTAGGTTTCGGCTCGATTCTATCTGTATAATCCCTACTTAAAACACATATTGAAGTATTAGCCTTATCGTTATTGGTATAGCATTTACTCGGAATCTTATTTATATTGCAAGTATAAATTGTAATACCTCTTCCTGGACCTGACACTGTTTCTTCTAGAGTACAGCGTGTTAGATCTGTATCTTTTTTACATAAGCCAAGATTTGGATATTTAACGTTATATTTATTTTTAAAATCTTTACAATTTATAGTATCGTTGTTGTTGAGTTTAGCAAGTACACAATTTGTCGAGTCATTATTGTAACCGGGAATAGGTGATCCATCAGGTAAAGTAGGACGCAGCATAGGGTTACAATGTTGGAAATTTTTCGGCATCAAGCAGGCATGCGTCCCACCTTGGATATATTTACCGTTTATATATTCTAAATATTTTAAATATACCGCACTTGAGTCAGGATTTCCATTACTATCATAAGGTGCTTTATCATCTTTATATTTACCGTGAATAGTCAACTGATTTAGAGCATTCTCTTCTGAAAACGGCATAGCAATATATTTATCTTCCTTTGGATCTTTAGGTATAAACGCAACGGAAGAACTATACTTATAACCGGCAAGCATTACTATGTTTTCTGTGTCAGTGGGGTTGGGAGGTGGAGGTCCGGCGTATGCTAACGGCGTTACAAGAGTGCTTGTTTCATCTATGATATTGTCGCCTTCTCTTACTTGTACTGACGCAATGAATTGCGGTTTATAATAAGCATCGTTGGGATTGCTATTATTAGTACAGGTAATTCCGGCATATTGCTTTGCACATTCATAAGCAGCTAAGCTGTAAGAATGATTTACTCTTGGTACGCAATCTATTAAATTACCGGACTCAAATAAGCAAATATTATTAGGATTTTGCTTATCGTCTTCGGTATTACTAATAGAGACATAAAGCTTTCTATCTTTACCGTTATTGTCTTTTAAGGTGATATCTGTCTTTATAGGCATTAAGCTAGTTGTATCTTGCTTTTGTACCTCAGGAAATTTTACGCTTACATCCTTAAATTCGCCGATATTAACTCCCCACACTTTTTGACAGGTAGTTGAATTAGAACTTGGACAGTCCGGTATATCGCTTATGTAGTAATCGCTGGGTGTTTCTACATTTCCAATTTTCTGCGAATATACTATTCTAAATCCCTCATTACAACCGTTAGCCGTAACACTACATGGCGTAGCAATTTCTGTATTAATACATGGAGTGTCACCTGAAGTATTCTTACACGATTTAATTAAATCTTTAAAAGCCGTATTAGTATGAGTAATTTTTGCTGAAGAAAAATCTATATTACGTGGTTCTACACAAGTTTTGAGGTCAGAGCGAGAACTCGTGCAAAGCGGAACAAGATTGCTAAAGCTAACACGTATGGTATTATTAACAATATTGTTTTTAACATTAATATTAGATGGCACTACACAAGCCGGACTAGTAGAAGATTGGTCAAACTTGCCGCTTGCATCTTTGATGCTACATACATTATTAGCACTCGCATTAATGCTAATATAATCTAAATTTGGACAATATGGCGGTGGAAAAGGCCCTAAAGGTAATTGTACACAACCAAAAGAATAGCTATCTACAGAACCATTTAATGACCCAAGTGCTTCAATAATTTTTATTATTAAAGCAGGAAAAAAATTAAAAATCTCTCCTATTGCATTAAGTATTGATTGAAGTACTTTTATAAATTCTGAATTTTGATTTATCATACCAAGAAGCTGCCCTAATAAACTTGGTAAACTTACTCCTTTTATCGTTTCAACTAAAAATTTTAATACTTTTGCAATAGGGCTAAGTTCATTAGTATGATGAAGAGGTTGACGA
>NZ_JAQCNX010000092.1:0-561 GCF_036857515.1 Candidatus Rickettsia tasmaniensis
CAAAATATTCGGTTAATATTTTGAGCCTATATAAAAAATATGCCCGACTTCTATTCCTTTACTGCTGGTTATTTCTTGTTCAGATATAGGTAATTTATTTACTTCATGTTTTTCTTCAGCTGCCGCGTACCAACTTTTAATTTCCTCTACATCGATATCAGGATTCTCTTTTAATGTCTTAAATTTTTTATCGTAATAAGTACGCGGCAGCTGAAGAAAAACATGAAGTAAATAAATTACCTATATCTGAACAAGAAATAACCAGCAGTAAAGGAATAGAAGTCGGGCATATTTTTTATATAGGCTCAAAATATTCGGTTAATATTTTGAGCCTATATAAAAAATATGCCCGACTTCTATTCCTTTACTGCTGGTTATTTCTTGTTCAGATATAGGTAATTTATTTACTTCATGTTTTTCTTCAGCTGCCGCGTACCAACTTTTAATTTCCTCTACATCGATATCAGGATTCTCTTTTAATGTCTTAAATTTTTTATCGTAATAAGTACGCGGCAGCTGAAGAAAAACATGAAGTAAATAAATTACCTATATCTGAACAAG
>NZ_JAQCNX010000044.1:0-3263 GCF_036857515.1 Candidatus Rickettsia tasmaniensis
GTTTTAGCACAACTACTTAATATTTCTTGTAAACATTTATTAGCAGCGACACCGCCGGCAATAACTATATTCTTCTTATCAAAATTATTTGTTATTTGTTCATATGCTCTAATAGCATATTGTACCTTACTACTAAAAGATTGGCAAGGAAAACCAGCACATAAAATAGCATGTTTAGGGATTTTGGTTTCTGATATTTCCGTATAATATCACCGTATGGCTTATCACCGAAATTTCTTTTATATGCTTCTTGTACGTCTTTGTCTATATCAGCAGAAAAAACACATTCAAGACCCTTTATTTCCAAGGCTTTTCTAAAACCACCGATACCACAAAATAAATCTATAAATTTATACATAAATTATACTACTAAACTTAGGAAGCGGAATTTTCTTTTTTAGCTTTAGTTGTTTTTGTTTTCTCAGGTGATTTTTCTTTATCTATTTTTATAGTAGATGAATCATTAAAAGGAAATTTATTCTCCTCTTCTGAATCTAAAGCTCTACCACTAAGTAAATTTTTAATTTGCTGACCGGACAATGTCTCATATTCAATTAAAGCATTTGCTAAGGTATGAAGCTGATCTATATGTTTTGTTAAAATAACTTTTGCAAATTCATATCCTTGCGTAATAATTCTTTTAACTTCAGCATCAATTAACTCTGCAGTAGCTTCCGAGGTTTCATTATTAGGTTGTCTACCATACATATCGTCACCACTTGAACCGTGAAATATCGGTCCTATTAAATCACTTAAACCTGCTTTTGTAACCATCGCTCTTGCAATATTAGTTGCACCTTTTATATCCGATGAAGCTCCTGAGGTAACTTTATTTCTACCGAAAATAATTTCCTCCGCTACTCTTCCTGCCATATAAACTGCTATAGATGATTCCATCTGTTCACGATTCTGAGAATATTCATCAGTTTCAGGAAGTCTTTGCACCATCCCAAGAGCATTACCACGCGGTATAATCGTAGCCTTATGAATAGGTGATGCTGCAGGACAATAAAGTCCTACTAATGCATGTCCGCCTTCATGATATGCAGTCAACCTTTTTTCTTTCTCCGACATTGCAATAGAGCGACGTGCAACTCCCATCAGCACCTTATCTTTTGCCTCTTCCATGTCGTGCATATCTACTTCTTTCTTACCAAGCCTTGCAGCAATAAGAGCAGCTTCATTAACTAAGTTAGCAAGTTCAGCACCGGAAAAGCCCGGGGTACCACGAGCAATAATTCGTGCTAGTACCGTACTATTATATTTAATTTTCTTTAAATGTACTTTTAGAATTTGCTCACGACCGTTTATATCAGGGTTTGCAACGGCAATTTGACGATCAAACCTACCGGGACGCAGTAATGCACGATCAAGAACGTCAGGACGGTTTGTAGCTGCAATGATCACAACTCCCTCGTTTGCTTCAAATCCATCCATTTCGACTAACATTTGGTTTAAGGTTTGCTCACGTTCATCATTGCCGCCACCCATACCGATACCTCTATGGCGACCTACCGCATCAATTTCATCGATAAAGATAATACAAGGAGCATTACGTTTACCCTGTTCAAACATGTCACGCACACGGCTTGCACCGACACCTACAAACATTTCAACAAAATCAGAGCCGGATATGCTAAAAAACGGAACATTAGCCTCACCTGCAATTGCTTTAGCAAGAAGTGTCTTACCGGTTCCGGGAGGACCTATAAGTAAGCAGCCTTTCGGTATTTTACCGCCAAGCTTTTGGAACTTGCTTGGATCTCTTAAAAAATCTACTATTTCAGTTAATTCTTCTTTTGCTTCATCGATACCTGCTACATCTTTAAAGGTAATTTTTGGTCCTTTATCTGATAGCAACCTAGCTTTAGATTTTCCAAACCCCATGGCTTTCCCGCCTCCATGCATTTGACGCATGAAAAAAAACCAAACACCTATCAATAAAAGCATAGGAAACCAAGAAATTAAGAAGCCTAAAAAGGTATTCATTCTTGTTTCAATAGGCACTACTTCAATATTAACGTCATTGCTAGTAAGACGATTTACTAAATCAGGATAATCAGGAGCATAAGTGTTAAAAGTAGAGCCGTCATTTGAAGTGCCTTCAATTACTCTACCCTGAATTTTTACCGAATTAACGGTCTTTTCATCAACTCGTGTTAAAAAATCCGAGAAAGTTATATTATTTCTTCCGCCAAGTAAACCGTCAGATTGGAACACATTAAAAAGTAATATTACAAAAATAAAAAGTGCTGACCAAGCTAAAATACTTCTACCTTGATTATTCATCGATATAAAACCTAATAAAAATTTTTATTGGTATAAGAGAGGTCTGTAAATAAATTTTAATTAGTAGTTAAAATTTATTTACAGATAACCTCTTAAATACCGGTGTTAGCAAAAATGGGTAAAACGAGATACAAAATTTGGAGCAAAAGATACTTCAAAGTTCCACATATCGTTATCATAATATGATATATGTGGTATTGCTATAACTTTTTCAAGTATTTTAATGATAGGTAAGGTCAATAAAACTGCATTGTGGTTTTTGCAGGATAGATTTTTCAAAGGTTCTAAATCTAATTGTTTCTTTATTATTTTATAATCTTCTAACGATAGATGAGTTACAAAACAATTTGGAGTTTCTTGATTTTTTGTGATACAAAATCTATTATCCCAAATAACGGATTTACCTAGTAATATTTTACTCTCAGGTAATTTTTTGCCGAATTCCCTGTATATAAGTAACTCGTTTTGTATACGCTTAATTATACAGCCATGAAGTGTATTCTTAAAGTTTACGTCTTGAGTAATTAATTTCAAAATAGGTTCTACCGAATAAAAACGAGCTACTCTAGATTGTCCACTAATTATTATCAGTAAAAAATTAATTATTTGTACTTTCACCTCATTTGAAAACTTATCAAATTTAACTAAATCAAGAAAAGCAAAGCCATATTCAAAAATCTTGACCGCTTCAGCTATCGCCGATATTAATTCAGGCTTAAACCCGTTTTCTATAAGTTTGTTGGTTTTAAGTTGTTGTGAGATTATTGCGGCTTTAGACATCTTTCCAAACTTCGCTTCTAGAGGTAATTTAGACGCCGTTCCGGTACTCACATCCTCACGTGGCATTGTTGCGTGGATCAATTTTATCTCTGTCACCCCGTGGCTTGACCACGGGATCCAGTTAAAAATACTAAAATTATTAGTACTTTTAACTGCTCACCATGAAGATGATTACGTAGAAAATTTTTGTTTAA
>NZ_JAQCNX010000093.1:0-598 GCF_036857515.1 Candidatus Rickettsia tasmaniensis
AGTACTACAGCGTACTCTTTAGTACGTGAGGATGAGAGTACCGTATTGATACACAAATTACCTTTAGAAGCAAGTTATGCAAGAAGTCGGTCACTGTTTGTTTTTTATCTTATTTTTCTGATGTCATCCCCGCGGAGGCGGGAATCCAGTAAAACCTATAAAAACTTGTTTTTATAGGTTTATTTTGTTAATTAATGTGTAATTGTTGAGATCGGGATTAAGGCTACTTTTTCTGGATTCCCGCCTCCGCGGCGATGACATCAGTACAATAAGGTAAAACACACGCAGAGACCGACAACTTGCATAACATAACTAATAAAGAAGAATTTGAAGGAAACACGGAATGCAGTACTACAGCGTACACTTTAGTACGGGAGGATGCGAGTACCGGATTGATACACAAATTACCTTTAGAAGCAAGTTCTGCAAGAAGTCGGTCACTGTTTGTTTTTTATCTTATTTTTCTGATGTCATTCCCGCGGAGGTGGGAATCCAGAAAAAGTAGCCTTAATCCCGATCTCAACAATTACACATTAATTAACAAAATAAACCTATAAAAACAAGTTTTTATAGGTTTTACTGGATTCCCGCCTCCGCG
>NZ_JAQCNX010000056.1:0-2762 GCF_036857515.1 Candidatus Rickettsia tasmaniensis
ATTGAGCTTCCTAATAAGCAGCGTGAATTCTTTTGCTTAAAAGAACTTATAGAGACCCCAGAATACCAAGACAAATCAACTTTATTGCCGTTAGTCTTGGGTAAAGATTTAGCAGGTAAGCCGCTGATTGCCGATCTTGCTAAAATGCCTCATTTATTAGTAGCAGGAACCACCGGCTCAGGTAAATCCGTCGGTATTAATGCGATGATTGTGTCGCTCTTATACCGCTATACTCCCGAAGAATGTCGCTTTATCATGATTGATCCGAAAATGCTTGAATTATCGGCTTATGATGGAATACCGCATTTGCTAACTTCCGTGGTAACCGAGCCTTCTAAAGCGGTAGTTGCTCTTAAATGGGCAGTTAAGGAAATGGAAAACCGTTATAGAATGATGAGCAATATCGGTGTTAAGAATATCGCAGGTTATAATGCAAAAATCTTAGAAGCGGTTAAAGAGAATAGGGTAATTGAGCGTTCGATTCAAACTGGTTTTGACCCTGAAACAGGTAAGCCTATTTACGAAACCGTTACAATGAACATGGAAAAACTACCTTACATAGTGGTTATTGTTGATGAGATGGCTGATTTAATGCTAGTTGCTGGTAAGGATATTGAAATGCTGATTCAAAGGCTTGCTCAGATGGCAAGAGCGGCAGGCATCCATATTATTATGGCAACGCAAAGACCTTCTGTAGACGTTATTACTGGTGTCATTAAAGCCAATTTTCCAAGTCGTATTAGTTTTAAAGTTACCTCTAAAATCGATAGCCGAACGATTTTAGGAGAGCAAGGCTCCGAGCAGTTACTCGGTATGGGTGATATGCTATTTATGGGGAGTACTTCCAAGATAAGTAGGGTACACGGACCGTTTGTTAATGAAGCCGAAATTGAGCAAATTACGGAATATTTGAAAGAGAGCGGTACGCCTGAATATATCTCTGCCGTTACCGAGCAACCTGAAGAAGACGATAGTAGCATTGATATCGGTGACGGCACCTCTGATGAAGTGCTTTACAAAAAAGCTGTGCAGATAGTGCATGACGAACGCAAATCTTCCATTAGCTATATCCAAAGGTCGCTTAGAATTGGCTATAACAAAGCTGCCAACTTAGTTGAGAAGATGGAGAAAGAGGGAATAGTCTCACCACCGAATCATATAGGTAAAAGAGAGATATTATTGCCTGAGAGGTAGGGTATTTTTTCGTCATGCGCTACGCAGCCGTAGGCGTTGTTGCATGGCTCTTATGTCATTCCTGCAAAAGCAGGAATCCAAGAAAAAAGTATAGATACAGCAAATTTTTGAAATTCAAAGCTCGCTTTATGCTGGATTTCTGCTTTCGCAGGAATGACATAAATATATTTATCATTGACATTCGAATTTGATAAAGCTTTGGGACAAAAGCTTTTACAAAAAGCAACATATGCCGGTGATTTAGAGTTAGTAGAAACTTTATATAGTAAAGGTGTTGACGCCCAGTACAAAGACCAATTAGGACGTATAGCTCTGCATCATGCTATAAAAGCTAATTGCGGTGAAGAATTAATACAGTTTTTAATTGAACACACTGCGGATATTAATTATCGTGATAAATCAGGTCTAACACCGCTGGCCATGGCGAAGAGTAATCATTGTGTCCCGGCTACAGAATTATTGCTCAAAGCTAATGCTTCTGAATATTATATGTATGATGATTTATTAAGGTGTTAGGAGAGAATATGGATACTAAATAGTCATTGCGAGCGGGCATTGCCCGCGTGGAGCGATTCCCTCCCTGGTGTCATCCCATGGTTTGTCCACGGGATGACACCCAGCAGATTTCTCGAGCCATGCAACAAGGCCAACGCCGCTACGGAATGATATGTAATCTATACATTGTAAAAATATCATCTATATTATGTAAGTATAATAGACATATTAAAAAAGTTGCATTAGTATTATAATACTTTTTAAGTGATTTAATTTTTATTAAGGTTTACATATGGCGAATATTTCTCCAAAATTTTTTCAAAAAGCAATACAACAAGGTCTTAAAGCCGCTTTATTCACTACCTCAACCGCAGCGATAATGCTGAGTAGTAGCGGGGCACTCGGTGTTGCTGCAGGTGTTATTGCTACTAATAATGCAGCATTTAGTGATCTTGCTGTTGCCAATAATTGGAATGAGATAACGGCTGGAGGGGTAGCTAATGGTACTCCTGCTGGCGGTCCTCAAAACAATGGGGCATTTACTTACGGTGGTGATCATACTATCACTGCAGATGCAGTTGATCGTATTATTACGGCTATAAATGTTGCGGGTACTACTCCCGTAGGTCTAAATATTGCTCAAAATACCGTCGTTGGTTCGATTATGACGGGAGGTAACTTGTTGCCTGTTACTATTACTGCCGGCAAAAGCTTAACTTTAAACGGTACTAATGCTGTTGCTGCAAATCATGGTTTTGATGCTCCTGTCGATAATTATACAGGTTTAGGAAATATAACTTTAGGGGGAGCGAATGCTGCACTAATTATACAATCTGCAACCCCGGCAAAGTTAACACTTGCAGGAAATATAGATGGAGGAGGTATAATAACTGTCAATACAGATGCTGCCATTAACGGAACAATAGGTAATGTTAACCCAGCAGCTCAAATAAGCGTTGGGGCAAGCACCCTTTCTCTTGGGGGAGTGGTTATTAAAGCTACTACGACTAAATTAACAAATGCTGCGTCAGTATTAACCCTTACAAATGCAAATGCAGTATTAACAGGTGCGA
>NZ_JAQCNX010000005.1:0-32592 GCF_036857515.1 Candidatus Rickettsia tasmaniensis
AAGTCGGTCACTGTTTGTTTTTTATCTTATTTTTGTGCGGACATGCCCACGTCTGTGCGCCTCTCGATTAGGCAGCCTTTATCCCGGCTTCAGCTTGTAAACATAAATTAACAAAATAAAACTATAAAAACAAGTTTTTATAGGTTTTACTGGAATCCCCCCTCCGCGGGGATGACATCAGAAAAATAAGATAAAACACAAACAGTGACCGCCTTCTTGCATAACGTAGCTAATAAAGAGGAATTTGAAGGAAACACGGTACGCAGTACTACAGCGTACACTTTAGTACGTGAGGATGCGAGTACCGGATTGATACACAAATTACCTTTAGAAGCAAGTTATGCAAGAAGTCGATTATTTCGTTCAGGAGTCGTAGTAGCTTTTTTCACATTAATTTCTCGCATATTTGGCTTAGCGCGTGAACAGTTTATCGCATCATTATTCGGCTCTACGCCTATGGGTGATAGCATTAATGTTGCTTTTAAACTACCGAATCTATTTAGAAGAATTTTTGCAGAAGGAGCATTATCAAGCGTATTCATTCCTATTTATAATGAAAAAATGCTTATTTCTAAGAAAGCCGCTAATAATTTTTCAGGTGAGGTTTTTACCCTTTTACTTCTGACATTAATAGTAATAATAGCATTAATGCAAATCTTCATGCCACAATTAATGCTGTTTATTGCTCCTGGATTTCACGGTAAAAAAGAAAAGTTTGAGCTTACGGTATTTTTATGCCGAATTACAATACCTTATTTAATATTTGTTTCATTAACGGCTCTACTTGGCGGAATATTAAACTCTGTAAAAAAATTCGCTGCATTTGCTTTTTCACCGGTTATTTTAAGTATATGCGTAATAATTTTTACTTTAACATTTGATCATTATATAGAATCTACTATCTCAATTAGCTTATCTTTAATAATGGCCGGAATATTACAAGTTTCTTTTATGTTTGTCTGTGTGAAAAGAGCGGATTTAAACTTTCCGATAATTTTTAACCCAAGCGATCCCGGTGTAAAAAAGCTTTTAATTAATATGGGACCGGCAACCATTAGCTCCGGCGTACAGCAATTAAACCTTTTCATATCCCAATCTATTGCTAGCTTTATTGAAGGTGCTATTTCTATATTATCTTATGCCGACCGGATATATCAATTTCCTCTATCAATAATAGGTACTAGCTTCTCTACTATATTGCTACCTGAGCTGTCAAAAATCTATAAATCAAATGATATAGTAGCTGCAAAAAAAATACAGAATAATGCTATTAGAATGGGATTATTATTATCGTTGCCTGCTACATTCGGTATTATAATTCTATCTCATCCGATTATTAATATAATTTATGAAAGAGGAGTATTCACGAGCCAAGATACTACAAATACAGCTGAGGCTATTTCTGCGTTTGCACTTGGGCTTCCTGCTTTTATTTTGGCAAAAATTTTAACTCCTATTTTTTATGCTAACGGAGATACTAAAGCACCGCTCAAAATAACCTTATTTTCAATAATAATTAATACCGGCATGAACCTATTATTAATGGATTCTTTGAAACATATTGGTATTGCAGTCGGTACATCTATTGCAGCTTGGTATAATCTAGGTTTATTATATAGCTATACTACAAAACAAAATAAGCTTCATATAGAAGCCGGTATAAAACTTTTCTGCGGTAAAATTTTGTTATGCTGTACATTAATGTCTATTATAATTGCTTTAATAAAGCATTATTATTTAGAATATTTTTATTCGGAATATTTACTGATTAAAGTCTGTATGCTAGGTAGTACAATTGCAGTTGGAATGGGAGCATTTTTCGGCACGGCATATTTATTAAAAGCGGTTAATTATGATAATAACAAGAAATAAGCACCAATCAAATTATCAGGATTGGCTAAAAGCCTTAGCTATTATAACCATGATCATTGATCATGTAGGTTTATATCTATATCCTGAATTAACGATTATGCGGATCATAGGTCGTACAGCTATGCCAGTATTTTGCTTTTTTGCCGGTTATAATTTTCATGATAAACCAAAAACCCATATAATAATATTCGGTGTTTTATTACAAATATATACCACTGTACTATTTAAACAGTTTCTTACTACAAATATTCTAATCTCTATCTATTTAGGGCAATGGTATATTTATTATTTTCGTAATTCTTTAACTTGCTTTTTCTATAGCGGTTATTGTCATGCAATTATAATGGTACTATTGTGGTATATTAGCTGGGCTTTAATTGATTACGGGACTCTTGTAATTGCTACAATGATACTTGGATTTATTTCAAAACATGAGCAGGCAAACTTAAAACTTTGCTGTTTTATAGCAATTTTTGCTTCTTTCGTGCATTCAACTCTTTTTACTCTCGCGATTTCCTTTAATGAGTTAAATTTTTCAAATACTGACTTAATTTTAAACCTCACTTTCTTAACAATTACCTATATATTAATGATCCTAAGCGATTATTCACAAAAAATAGCTATAAATCTAAAATGGATAAGTCGCAATGTTTTATATATTTACTGCATACACATTATGATCTTACAATTCATATTCATCTATAAATACACATATGGTTTTAAAAATTGGTAAATAAACATTAATAATTAGTAACAGCGTAATTTAGTTAATATTAATATATTTAAATAAATTGATAATTAAATATATTAATATAATAGATCGTTTAATTTTGGATAATGAACAATATAAAGAGCAATTTAAAAAAAACAAACTATTTAAAATTAAGTTAGATAGTACGCTACGAAAAAATAAATTTCTTAAACATTTTCGGATTTGGTCAGACGAATTTCAAAAAATGGTATTAGCAAGAGTAGTATTTTCTGAAACAAAAGAATTTCAACAACTTGCATGGGAGCATATTACCGATGAATTTGGACATAATATAGAATTATTCCAAAATCTAGAAAATAATGAAGAAACTACAGATTCTATTTTTGAGGCCTTAGGTTCTTGGTTTACGCTAAAAATGATGACTCTTGGAGATAGTGAAAGAGCCGTCCTTGTCCATTTAGTAATAGAGTCTTGTGCTACTATATTTTATGAAAAACTAGGATCAATATTTTTTAATCATAAAGCAGCAAAACATTTCAAAACACATATGCATCTTGATCCTGAACATGAACAAATGGGAATAGATTTATTAAAACAAATAAACATTAATGATTCTTCTTTACTCACTATTCAAAAAAAAGCTGGGATATGATTGACTCTCTGTTTACTAGACTTGCTGAAATCACACAGGATTAGCTTTAACTTATAGTATTCTAGATTTTCATTTTATAAAAAAGTTTGCACGGTGCGGTTTTTCATCATTGCGAGCGACTGAAAGGAGCACAGTAATCTCAGGACTTTGGCACGAAATTGCTTCATCGAATTACTGCGTAATTCTTCTCGCAATGACGGTAAAAATCGAACCACGCAACAACGCCAATGCCAAGCAAAAATAGCATATTCAAACTAAACCAACTCGCTTACTTGAGATTTGGCAAAGAGCTTTATCTGAAAGTTAACAAAATTTACATTACCTTTTGAGCCTATTTCCGCAAATTTATGTGCTTTAAGAAGTAGGTCATAATCGTCCGCTAAATCGGCAAAGAAAAATGCGATTTCGCCGCTTTGTTTTACTCCTAAAATCTCACCGCTACCTCGAAGTTTTAAATCCTGCTCAGCTATATAAAATCCATCACTAGTTTGTTTCATTATCTCAAACCTACCTCGTGCAACTTTTCTAAGCCTTTTAGGATTGTATAACAATATACAATATGACTGCAAACTACCCCGCCCTACTCTACCTCTAAGCTGATGAAGTTGAGCGAGACCAAATTGCTCAGCATTTTCAATAATTATCAAAGTGGCTTCAGGTATGTCTATTCCGACTTCAATAACGGTTGTTGCAACTAATATCTTAATTTCACCTTCCTTAAATTGCTTCATTATTTGGTCTTTCTGCTCGTTCTTCATCTTACCGTGAATAATACCGGTATAACCTTGATAGATATTGTCGATAGAGTTAAAACGATTCATCACATCCATCAATAAACTATCCTCTTTCGGCGTTTCTTTCTCTCCCGGCTCTATCAATGGACAAATCCAATATACCCGCTCACCTGCAATAAGCTTCTTATTTATCGCTGCTATAATATGCTCTATCTTATTAACGGATATGGTATTTGTAGCGATAGGTAAACGACTTTTCGGCTTACCCATTAGCTTTGAGATAGTCATATCACCAAACATAGTAAGTGCAAGGCTTCGAGGAATCGGCGTTGCAGTCATAACTAACACATCGGGACTTACTCCTTTATTTATTAAATTCAAACGCTGTTGCACCCCAAATCTATGCTGCTCATCAATAACTATATAACCTAGTTTCTTAAAACTTACTTTTTCTTGAAATAAAGCATGAGTGCCGACTAATATATCAATCTCATCGTTGTCAAGTTGTATCATAATATTTTTACGAGCTGCCCCCAGTATCTTACCTGTAAGTAATCCGACTCTTATATTAGTATTTTTTAAAGCTTTAACAAAAAACTCATAATGCTGATTGGCAAGCAAATCAGTTGGAGCCATAAGCGTTGCTTGAAATCCAGTGGCTACCACATTTACCATCGTCAGCAGAGCTACCAAAGTTTTACCAGAACCAACATCGCCTTGCAACAATCTCATCATTTCTATTTTATCGCTCTGATCACACTCTATTTCTTCTATGACTTGCTTTTGATAAGAAGTTAACTCAAATCCTAGCTCATTTAATATATTTGCTTGAATAGATACAGCTTTAGGGTAAATATTACCTTGTCTTCTACTGATTTGCGTACGTACATTTAAAAGAGATATTTGATTAGCGATAAGCTCCTTAGCTGCTAGTTGTTTTTTGGCGTTAGTATATAAATCGTCATTGCGAAGCCCCTTGAGGGGCTGCGGCAATCTAGAATTTATTAATTTTACATTACTGGATTGCTTCGTCGGCATGCATGCCTCCTCGCAATGACAGAAAACATGCAACATTTGCAAATTCTGCAATATAATATCTAAATAATCTTTTACTTCTTTATCTTCTATACTCTTACACTTCTCTTCAAATATCTCCATTGCTTTTATGATATATGAATATAACTGCTTGTTACTAAGTAAATATGTCAGGGAATAAATCGGCTCTATTTCTTTTGCGAATTTAGGATTTACAATAAATTCAGGATGCGAAATTTGTAAGTAATGATCAAAAAATTGTACCTTTCCGCTGATAATATGAGAAGTACCAACTTGCAGCTTATTAAAAATAAACGGTGGGGGTTTATGAAAAAACACTAATAACAAAGAACCAGTATCATTGCTAGCTGTAATTTTTAAAGGCTGACTACTTTTCTTTGGTAAATTAATGCTCTCAACTACAATTTCTGTTTGGATTATGTCACCGTCTCTAACTTCAGTTAAATTAGGCGATAATATTTTATTTTGATATGAAACAGGTAGATAAAATAATAAATCACGAATATTGTTAATACCAAGCCTTTTAAGAGTAGATACGGTATCTTCACGTATATTGATGAACGTTTTTACAGAAGAGAATAAGAATTTTTCTAAAAAAGTTAGCATATATAGTCATAATTATCTTATATACAAATAATATATACTTTATAATAAAAGAAGAATAATAAAATATACAAATTATGACTAATATGTCATTCTTGCAAAAGCGGGAATCCAGTAATTAAACGGTGCATACACAGTAAGTTTTTAAAATTAAAAGCTCGATGTATCGTGCTTTTTTCTGGATTTCTGCTTTCGCAGGAATGACATATTAATCATGCAACAAAGCCTTCTCTTATAAATCTAATTTTAACCCTCCTCTAACTATAGCTGAGGATTTTAAAGGCATACCTTCTATAAATCCCGCTGTTTTGTAACCGTCTGAGCCGACTATCTTAAATGTTTCATTTAAGCTAAGCTCAAAATTAACGGCTCCAAGTCTACCTTGCTTACAACTTTCTTTTAAAGGGGTAGCGGTTAACATTTTAGGCTGATTCCAAAATGTCGCTTCTAAACCTAAACCGATAAATTCAACTTTGACTAAGTTATTAGCTTTAACTCCAACACCGTAAGACTTAAATTTTTGATTTTTGCCGTAATTAATATTAACTTGAATATATTTTTTTATCAACAATAAAATGGTTAACTAAACCACGCTCTAAACCGTATGGAGCAAGTATCGCTCTAGTAGCCGGTAAATATTTAACCGGTCCTAATTCAATCATCGGAATATCATTTAAGTTAGTATTCATTATAAATGAATATCTTGAATAGAATAAAAACGGATCAAATAAATCTAAATAAGCATATGAACGAATTTTATTTTTAGTAATATAATTTTTACCGTATATGGAGTTAATCGCTTTTACATATGCATTTATATTATTACCGCTTTTATCTTTGCCATCAAACTTAGTACTAAAAATATAACTTGCTTGATCTAGTCTTGTCTATAAATAACCTATACCGTAAGTAGGATTAATTTTGTGACTTGCCATGTATCTATCTTTAATATTTTCAGATAACAAATAACTTGCTTGCATTCCCCCTGTATCTATAGCAATTTGCTTATGAACTTGCAAAGAATTAAAATCTTTAGTTTTAAAATATGTTGTACCCTCAAAAGGATCTACTTCATATTTTGTTACTTTTAAATCAAATTCTTTGCTCTTGCTCCATAACCTCCTATTTCATGATTACCTACCATAATCCAAGATGTAGCAGTAAATCTTGTAATATAACTTAAGATCTTCATAACTATATTATCTGAATCGATAAACATAGCATCATCTAATTGTGACGATAACCTTCAATTAATGACATAGCAGCATCGCTACTCGCTCTTGAGGACATATCTTTATCATAAGTCACTACATAACTATAATTTTTTTTAGAATTTTCTTGAATTGTTATATCGTCATCAATATTTGATGCAGTTACTAATACTGTTGATGAATACAAAAAACAAGCAGCAATGGTTAAATTTAATTTCTTGTAAAGTATTTTTTTAATATACCAAACTTGTGTATGTCCTTGACTTCTTTTGAAAATCCTCCTAATTTCTTAAATAATAGATATTAAATAATTTAAAATTTATGAATAAAATCTATCCTTCGGCTGAAGCTGCTCTTGAAGGACTTCTTTATGACGGCATGACTATAATGTCGGGCGGATTCGGTCTATGCGGTATTCCTGAAAATTTAATAAATGCACTGCTTAAAAGCAATGTTCAAAATTTAACAGTTATAAGCAATAATTGCGGTGTTGACAATTTCGGACTTGGGCTTTTTCTTCAAACTAAACAAATAAAAAAAATGATTTCTTCGTATGTCGGAGAAAATAAGATTTTTGAGCAACAATATCTTGATAAGGTTTTAGAGCTTGAGCTAAACCCACAGGGAACTTTAGCTGAACGAATTAGGGCTGCTTGTATGGGAATTCTGGCTTTTTATACTAAAACAGGTATATAGGTACAATTGTAGAGGAAGGTAAAGAAACAAAGGAGTTTAACAGCAAAAAATATATAATGGAAACTGCCCTTCAAGCTGACCTTGCTATTATTAAAGGCTTTAAAGCCGATAAAAGCGGCAATGTGATTTACAATAAAACTGCACGAAATTTTAATGCAGTCATGGCAGGTGCCGCTAAAGTTACAGTTTGTGAAGTAGAGGAAATAGTTGAGGTGGGAGAGCTTGACCCTAACAATATTCACACACCTAATATTTTCATACAGCGATTAATAGTAGGTGAAAAATATGAGAAACGTATTGAGCAATTAACTGTCAGGGAAAAATAAGATATGCCTTGGAGCAAAGAAGCAATTTATCAAATAACCGCAGAGGAACTTAAAAACGGATTATATGTCAATCTTGGTATAGGTATGCCTACGCATGTAGCAAATTATATACCTCAAGGAGTGAATGTAATATTTCAAAGCGAGAACGGTATGCTTGGTATGGGACCATTTCCTTACGCAGGAGAGGAAGATCCTGATTTAATTAACGCCGGTAAGCAAACTATTACTGCTATTCCTGAAAGCAGCTATTTCGACAGTAGCTTTTCATTTGGGATAATTAGAGGTTCGCATGTCGATTTAACTATTTTAGGTGCTATGCAAGTCTCACAAACAGGCGATCTTGCCAACTGGACTTATTCCGGGTAAAATGGTTAAAGGTATGGGAGGAGCTATGGATTTGGTCGCTAACACCAAAAGAGTAGTTATTATAATGGAACATAACGCAAAAGATGGCGGTGCTAAATTATTAAAAGAATGTAGCTTTCCATTAACAGGTAAGAAAGTAGTTAACAGAGTAATTACCGATCTTGGAATTTTTGATATTGATAAAGATGCAATGATATTAGTTAGACAAGCTGACGATGTTACTATTGAAGAAATAAAGTCTAAAACTAAAGCCGAGTTTATAGTTAATTTATAATATGGAGAATAAAATGGTTAAAGTAGCTATCGTATATTATAGTGGATACGGTCATACTGCAAAAGTAGCTAAAGAACTAAATAAGAGCGTAAAAGAAGCAGGAGCAAATGTTTCTATTATACAAATAAATAAAGATAAACCTGATAATCTCGATTGGGATTTATTAGACAATGCAGATGCTATCATTTTTGGAGTCCCAACCTATATGGGTAGTTTAGCCGGATCGTTTAAAATATTTATGGAAGCTACCTCCACTAGATGGGCACAACAAAAATGGAAAGATAAAATAGCTGCAGCTTTTACTAATCCTGCTTCTTATTCAGGTGATAAGTTATGCAGTATTCAGCAGCTATTTCACTTCGCTATGCAGCATTGTATGATTTGGGTCGGGCAAGCTGAAGCTGCTCCGAATTTTTCCGATCATGAGATGCCTGATCCCGATAAAATTAACCGCTTAGGTAGCTGGTCAGGACGTATGACTCAATCTAACCACAAACCTTCTCCTGATATTACTCCTACTCAAGGCGATTTAAAAACTGCTAATTTCTTTGGTAAAAGAATAGTTGAAATAACTAAGCAGTTTAAAGGGTAGATTTATATGGTGTTTTATGTTATTCCCGCGGAAGCGGGAATCCAAAAAATAACTTTAATACTACTATAAAATTACCATTAATTGATAAAATAAACCTAAAAAAACAAGTTTTGTATAGGTTTTACTGGCTTCCCGCTTCCGCGGGAATGACATTTATTATCTAACAAATGATGGTTTTTGTGAGTTCCTATTATTTAGACTTTTTTGAGCATGCGTAGTCATTTTAGCATCTCGTTCTCCTTTAGTTTTTAGAATTTTTGATTTATTCCTATTAACACTAACATCACTCCAGTTACCACTATCGCTTTCACTGCTACTACTATCACTCATCTCCATAGCAACTCTTCGTGCTAAAATTGATGCAACTCCATTAGGTTCGCTAACATTCTGAGCAGACTTACTATGAGAATGTGCAACTGGTTTTCCTGTATTAGGGTCAAATTCAACTTTTTTTAGTTTGTGTTCACCTCTTATGGACTGCAGCAATAAATCTCTAGAATCTTGTGCCTTAACATCCGTTTTTTCAACTTTTCTTAGTTTTTTTGGCTCTGCTATTTCTCTCATTAAATCAGAAGTATCTATAGAAGGACGTGGTTGATTTTCCGGTTTTTTAACCGTAGTAGCTTCTACAGGCTTAGATAATGTCTCAGTCTGAGCCGGAGCCGTAGTAGGCATAGGCGGGGGTGGAATGTTATTTTCCGGTAAAGGAGGCGGCGGCGGTGGAATGTTATTTTCCGGTAAAGGAGGAGGCGGCGGCGGTGGAATGTTATTTTCCGGTAAAGGAGGAGGCGGCGGCGGTGGAATGTTATTTTCCAAAGGTTTAGCTAGGGACGAATTTGCTAATATTGGCTCTTTTTTTGAAGCCATGTGATTTGTAAGGTTACTTACTATCTTTTGTAACTCCTCATTGTCAGGTAATTTTGCAATTATATCATTAATATTTCTTTCTTTATTTTCAATTAATTCCTCAAATTTATGCTTCATTTTATATAATTGTTCATCAACCTTTCCAATTGTTCTAGTATTACTCTCTTTGTTTTTTGCTAAAACCTGCTCACTATTATTTACAAAAACATTTTTAACATTTTGCCAAATATTATTTAATTTTTCAAAAAATGTATAAGGTACTTCTTCCCTAATTTCAGCAACCTGTTTTTGTATTTCTTTAAGTTCTTTGATATTAGAATTTTCGGATATTAAATTTTGGATGTTTTGTTTTGTAGCATTTAAAGAATTATGTTGTTTCTCTAGTTCTTCAGCATTAATGAATTGTAAGGGATTTGTCATATGTAGAGCTGAGAATCTTTCAGGTTTACTTTTATAACTAAAAAATACTTCTGATAATCTTTCTCTTTGATCTTTAGATAAATCTTTCTTTGTTAAATCCTTAAAATTTTTTGCGATTTCTTCTTGTAATTCTTGCTTTAAAGGTGCAGATTTTTCTGCTATGTTATATATCTTATTATCAATATCTTTTAATATTTTATTATTATACTTTATTGCTTCATTTGTTAACTGTGCTTCACTTTTTATAAAAATATACTTTACATTAGAAACCGTTTTTACAAATCTTTCAAACCAAGGCAGCGATCTATTATGTTCTTTTTCTAGTTCTTTAGTTTCATTTTGTATTTCGATTAAACCTTGCAACTGCTTATTTTGTTCGCATAATTCATTTACTTGACCTAATATAGCATTTAAAGCATTATTTTCTTGTACTAATAATTTATTTATATCTATTTCTTTAGCCACGCCATACACCTACTATAAATTAATGTCAGCATTATAGTAAATTTCTTGTACAAAAGCAAAGAGAAAGTTAATTTATGTAATGTATTTTTGATAAATAAAAGATAGATAAACGAATATAGTTAACGTAATTTTAAGGATGATAAGCCTATAAGAGCAAATATGACTGAAATAATCCAAAATCTTATTACGACTTTTGATTCTGCCCAGCCGTGTTTTTCAAAATGATGATGGAGCGGTGCCATTTTAAATATTCTTTTTCCTTTAGTAGCTTTGAAGTAATATACCTGTAAAATTACGGATGCCGTTTCAATAACAAACAAGCCGCCGACTATAGCTAAAACTATTTCATGCTTAGTAATAACGCTAATAATACCAAGCACACCGCCAAGACTTAGACTACCGGTATCGCCCATAAAAACTTCTGCCGGTTGTGCATTAAACCATAAAAATCCAAGGCAGCTACCAACTAATCCCGCACATAACACCGTTAACTCTCCGGTATTCGGTATATAGGTTAGCTGTAAGTAGTTCGAGTAAATTAGATTTCCTACTAAATAACTGATTAAAGCAAAAGAACCGGCAGTAAAGGCAATAGGAACGGTAGCAAGACCATCAAGCCCATCCGTTAGATTCACGGCATTAGAAGAGCCGACTATAACAAATATAGCAAAAACTATATAAAAATAACCAAGATCCAAACCTAAATTTTTAAAAAACGGTACGTTAAGTAAATGACTTGGACTTTTATCTAGATATTCTAGTAAAACACATATAATGAAGCTAATAATGCCTTGAAGTAAAAGCTTACTTTTTCCTCTTACTCCGTAATGATTATTTTTAGTTACCTTAGCATAATCATCCATAAATCCTATAATACTGAAACTAATAAAACCAAATAACGTAATCCAAATATATTTATTAGTTAAATCAGCAAGTAATAAAGTAGAAAGACAACTAGACAAAATAATCATAATGCCCCCCATTGTCGGAGTACCTACTTTTGTTTGATGCGATTCCGGTCCGTCTAAGCGTATAGGCTGACCGTTTTTTTGAAGAGATCGCAGAAATTCTATTAATATCGGACCCGTGATAAAGCTAAGGCTTAGAGTTATCATAATAGCAAGACCGCTACGAAAAGTAATATAGTGAAATAAATTAGCTATATGTGAATTATGGATATGAGGAAGTAAAAGATTGTATAACATTTGTAGATTTAAATTTAAAAGTATATTTTGATGTTATTCATTGTGCATGGATACCAAATCGTTATTGCGAGCAGTCGTAGACTACGCGGCAATCTCGTCAAATATCCTGAGATTGCTTTGTCAATTACTACGTAATTTCCGCGCAATGACGGGCAACCAAACCACACAATATTAAGAATATCCTAGTGTATTTATTTATAATAATCAACAATCTTATCAAGTTTTACGCCTCTTGACCCTTTTATTAGAATAAGCTCATTACCTTCAAATAAATCCGTAATATGCGTAATTAATTCATCAACATTTTTAAAGTATTTTTTAGCTATTTTGGAAGGTAGTAAATCATCAATATATTTAGTATTTACTCCTACTAAATAGACCTTTGAACAAGCAGCATCTAATATGTACTGCACTAGTTTCTCATGTAATCGTTTAGAATTTTCCCCTAGCTCTAGCATGTCACCTATTATAGCAGTTTTATTCTCGGCAGGTACTTGTTTTAAATATTCTAGTGCAGCTTTCATTGACTGCGGACTTGCGTTATAGTAATCACAAATTACACGGCAATTTTGTATATTGATAATTTCTCCTCTTCCTTTAGTAGGAGAAATATTTGCTAAGTGATTTGCAGCTATCTCTATATCTTTACCTAATATATCGATAATTAAAAGTACACCGGTATAATTTTCGGTAAAATGCCGAGGAATAAACGGTATCGTTACATCT
This sequence comes from Candidatus Rickettsia tasmaniensis, assembly GCF_036857515.1. Taxonomy (NCBI): domain Bacteria; kingdom Pseudomonadati; phylum Pseudomonadota; class Alphaproteobacteria; order Rickettsiales; family Rickettsiaceae; genus Rickettsia; species Candidatus Rickettsia tasmaniensis. The sequence goes on from NZ_JAQCNX010000005.1 coordinate 12,778, forward strand.
AAGACTTTATTATTTATCTTATACTTTAAGTAGACTTGCTCTCCTAGGTTCTCATATAAAATTAATTCTGCTGAAGTTTTAGATGATCTACCGAAGCTATGTATATCGGTGATAGAAAGGTTTTTTAATATCGATAATATTTTGTTATAGCAATTAGTATCGGCATTAATAACGGCAATATCATTTTTGCTAAAATTTGCAAAAATCTCACATTTAGCTTCAGCTATCTCTTCAAGCGAGTTAAAAAATTCTAAATGAGCCTCCGAAATATTAGTAATCATGGCAATATTCGGCTTTAATATTTGAACCAGCTCTCTTATTTCGCCTTTATGGTTCATGCCAAGCTCAAAAATAGCATATTCCGTATCATCAGCCATTGAAGCAAGATTAATAAGCATACCGAGTTTGTTATTGAAGTTACCTCGGCTAGCAAAAACTAGAAAATCATGTTGTAATAATACTTTCAGTGCTTCTTTGGTAAAAGTTTTACCGACGCTGCCTGTTATAGCTATAAATTTAGCTTTTGAATTCTCTCGTTTATATAAAGCCATTTTTTGTAGAGCTTCAAAACAATCATCGACTAAGATAATTTTATCTTTATCATTGATCTCTACTCGCTTACTAATAATTACGGCTGCTGCTCCTTTATCTATTGCATCTAGAACATAATCGTGACCATCTCTATTACCTTGAAGTGCTATAAATAAATCACCTTTTTTAACGTCTTTGGAATTAAATTGCACTTCATTACAATTTATAGAATTAGAGATTGTTATACCGAGAACAGCACTTAAAGTTTTAGAGTTCCAGATCATATGTTTTGGTTATTTATGTGTTATTGTATGGCTTGTTTATGTCATTCCCGCGTAGGCGGGAAGCCAGTAAACATATAAAAAGCAAGCTTTTTATATGTTTATTTTATCAAATATGTAACTTCTGTATTAATATTGAAGTTATTTTTCTGGATCCCCGCTTCCGCGGGGATGACATCAAGGTTTTTTTTAAAACTGTCCGGTACTATGGGTCAAGCCACGGGATGACAAACTTTTACACACTTCCTCACAACCTCAGCATCGTCAAAAGGTAATGTCTTATCGCCTATAATTTGGTAATTTTCATGACCTTTGCCGGCAACTAATAAGATATCATCTTGTTTTAAATTATTAATACCGTATTTAATAGCCTCTTCTCTATTTGCTATTTCTGTATAATCTGCTTTCTCTATACCGCTTATGATTTCAGCTCTAATAAGCTTTGGATCTTCATTGCGTGGATTATCATCTGTAATTATGATGGTATCGGCACATTTTGCGGCTATTTGCCCCATAAGACTTCTCTTTGTCTTATCACGATTACCGCCGCAGCCAAAAACTACGCTTAGCTTACTATCACGTAATTTAATATTTTTCAGTTCCGTTAAAGCTTTTTCAAGAGCGTCCGGAGTGTGGGCATAATCAACGAAGATATTAGTGTTATCTATTCTCTCCATTCTGCCTTTTACTGCTTTAACTGCTACTAAAGAATCTATAACATCATCAAAAGCAAAACCAATATAATGAATGCTAAGAACAGCAATTAATAAATTACTAGCCTGAAAACTACCAATTATCTGGGTATTAAAATTATATTCTCTATTATTAAATGTAAAATTAATATTTTGTCCTTTTAAAGAACCGTTAATTCTAGTTATTTCTAAATCACCTTTTTTCCCAACGGTTATAAATTTAATATTATGATTATGTAGATAATCTTTAACAAACTCTATTTCTTCTATATCAGAATTTAATATTGCGATGCCGTTCGGTAATAAATGATTTATAAATAATTTCAGTTTGGCTAATAAATAATTTTCTTTTGTATGGTGGTAATCTAGATGATCCTGACTAAAGCTAGTAAAACATGCGATATTTACTTTTATTTCCCTAAGTCTTGCTTGATCAAGACCATGACTAGAAGCTTCAAAAACTAAATATTTTATACCATTTTCAGCTAAATTATGAGCAATTTTTCTAAAGCTTAAATAGTCTAAAGTTGTTAATTCCGGTACATCATTTATAAGATTAGCGTAGCCAAATATTTCTACCCCTATCGTACCTATAGATGCTGCTTTTTTCCCAAATAATGAATATGTTTGAGCTATATAGGATACTACCGAGCTTTTACCGTTAGTACCGGTTACGGCTATTAGATCCTTTGGTTTTTTAGGATAGAATATTTCTATGGCTTCATATAAAGCTGCCTGCACATCTTTTACGTAAATTACTTTATCTATAACAATATTTTTTTTATTGTCCGTAATTACTAATACTGCACCTTTGCTTAAAGAATCCTTAATAAAATCATTTCCATCAGTATTCCGTCCTTTAATCGCAAAAAAGACGTCTTTATCCTTAACGGTTTTAGAATTAATCGACAAACCTTTTACGTTATGTTGTTGAAATAATTGCTTTAGGTTATGGGACATATTTATTATGTTAAAAACGTGTTACCGTCATTGCGAGGAAATTGCATAGCAATTGACGAAGCAATCTCAGGAGTTTGTTATTATTTCATGAGATTGCCACGCAGCCTACGACTGCTTGCAATGACGGAGCAGGAATGACATCGAGTCTACACCTCCGATAAATTCCAAAGTAGTTGATTTGCCTCAACAATTATATTTTTATCTACTAATTTCTTGATATATACTAATTTATTATCTGGTTTGATTTTTGCCTGATTAGAGTAAGTACTAACGAATTTTAAAATTTTATCAGTCATATCGGCATTTTTATAAAATTTAATCACAAATCCGTTATCTCCTGAATCTAGATTTTCAATATTTAACTTAAAGCATAATAGTTTTATTTTTACAATATCAAGTAAATTATTAAATTCAATCGGTAGTAAACCGAATCTATCAATCATCTCATCTTTAAATATCTCTACTTCTATCTCATTACTTAAATTACCTATTCTTCTATATAGTCCAAGTTTAAGAGCTGCATCGGCTACATAATTATCTGGAATAAAGACGGATAATCCCAAATTAATAGTCGGGATAAAGGGTTGTTCTGAAACAATCGGTTCATCTTTAAAAATAGCTATTTGTTCTTCCAGCATTTCTTGATAGAGTTCTGTACCTACTTCTTTAATTTGTCCTGATTGTTCTTCACCTATCAAATTACCGAAACCTCGTAAATCCATATCACGGCTTGCAATGGTAAAACCTGAGCCCAAAGCACAACTATTTTGTATTATCTCTAAGCGTCTTAAGGAGTGCGATGTCATCTTTTTATGACTTGCTACCGTTAAATAGGCATAACCCCGCATTTTACCTCTACCTATGCGACCACGCAATTGATATAGCTGACTAAGACCCAGCATATCAGCCTTATGTATGATCATGGTATTTGCCTCGGCTATATCAATTCCTGATTCTATAATAGTAGTTGAGACTAGTATATCGAATTTGCCGGCATAAAACTCGCTCATAACCTCATCAATTTTACTCGGAGTCATTTTTCCGTAAGCTATTTTATAGCTTAATTCCGGCACGATTTGTTTTAATTGTTTTTCGATATCCTCTATATCTTTAATTCTTGGAACTACATAAAAGCTTCTTCCGCCTCTAAAATGTTCACGTAATAATGCATCTCTGATAATAACGGGATCAAACGGCATAACCGAGGTACGAACTTCCAGCCTGTTTAGAGGCGGCGTTGCAATAATGCTAAGTTCTTTTAAACCGGTCATTGACATTTGCAGCGTTCGAGGAATCGGTGTTGCCGACATTGCAAGTACATGGGAAGAGGATTTTAGCGATTTAAGAAATTCTTTTTGACCGACACCGAAATGTTGTTCTTCATCGATTATTAACAATTTCAAATTAAAGAATTTTATATTTTTATGTAATAAAGAATGAGTGCCTATTATTATATTTATTTTACCGCTTTCAAGCTCCGATCTTATAATTTTTGCTTCTTTAGAACTAATAACGCTAGATAATTGCTTGATATTTAAACCAAAACCTTTGAACCTTTCTATGAACCTTGAAAAATGTTGACTACATAAAATAGTTGTCGGTACAACTACGGCTACTTGAGGTAAATGTTCATTTAGAGATTTTGCTACCATAAAGACGGCACGCATTGCTACCTCTGTTTTACCAAACCCGACATCACCGCATATTAACCTATCCATTAACATACCGTTTCTTAGATCTTCTTTAATATCGTTTATAGCGGTTAATTGGTCTTCCGTTTCGCTGAAAGGAAAATTAGCACAAAATTTATCATATTCTTCAAGGTCAAATTCAACGGAGGCACTACTATTAAGTTTCCTTTTAGCTGCTATTTGTATTAAATGCAGTGCTATCTCTTTTATACGATTTTTAAGCTTTGCCTTACTTCTTTGCCATGAAACGCTACCAAGCTTATCAAGCTCCGCATTATCATTGCCGTATTTTTTTATTACCTCTATACTTTCAACTGGTATATATAATTTATCATTGCCGGCATATAAAATCTTTAAAAAATCATGTGGTTTGCCTTTGATTTCTAAAGCTTCTAGCTTTAAAAACTGCCCTATTCCATGATCTTTGTGAACAACAAATTCGCCTTCAGCTAAATTATCAAGCTCCAGCAAGATATTTTTAAGTTTTTTGTTAGTGTTTGTATAGCTAGGTTTTTCTTCTAATAATTCGCTAGCGGTAATAAATAAATATTCTTTCGTATAAAAGCTTTGATTTAAAGGAATTATCCCGACATTTATTATTGAAGCCTTAGCCTCATCTAATTTATTTATCTCATTATATTTATATTCATAATTTTGAATTATGCTTTTGATTCGCTCAAAACTACTTAAAACGCTTGAGCCTATAATAATTTTCTTATGAGAATTTGCTTTAATAACCTCAAATAATTTATCGAAAACCGTTTTCTTTTCTATAAAACTTGTAGCAGCTATATTTTCAATTAAGCTAGCTTGCTCTGAGTTTTCAAAAGTAAGTAGTATATTATTTTTTCGTTCTAGTAATTCCGTTATTTCAGAAGCGGTAAAATATAAGCTAGTCGGTGAAAGGGTGGGATAGAAACTATTAAATTTAAGTTTATTTGCCTCTGACCTTACCGAATAAAAATCGTTATAACTATGTTCAAATTCTAAAATGGCTTGTTTTGACAAATTATCGAATATGAAAATAGGATCGTTTAAATAATCTATTAAGTTAGAGCAGGAATCATAAAATAACGGGAGTAATTGTTCATATCCTGTGAATTTTCTTCCAGATATTACCGCCGCATATAAAGCATTATCAGTATGATTAACTCCAAAATTGCGTAAGTAATTATTCTTAAAATTACCTATAGTTTCACTATTTAAAACTATCTCATTTGCAGGACTAATAATAAGCTCCCTGCAGGATTTAGTCGAAATTTGCGTATCAATATCAAATTCTTTTATTGATTCAATATAACCCCAGCTAAAATGAATTCTATAAGCTTTAGGACCGGACAATATTATATCAATGATTTCACCTCTAACCGCAAATTCCCCGGCATCGATGCTACTCGCATTTCTTGTAAAACTATTTTCTACTAGAAACATAGCAAGCTCATCCGTAGTAAATTTCATTTTAGGGGATAATTTCAAAAAATATTTAGAAAAAAAATCTTTCGGCGGTAATTTGTTTAATAAGTTCGCTGTATGAGTGATGAGTAATTTGCTATTACTATTATTTGTTGTTAGCTTGGTTAATGTTTCTGCACGTCTAGATAAGATATTTGCATTTGGTGACGTATGGTCATAAGGGATGGTATCATAGCTTGGAAAGTAATAAATATTTTCATTAGAAGAAAAAAATAAAGATTGCTTGTATAATTGCAACGCCTCCTCTTCATTACTCGCACTCAAGATGAAATCTTGCTTAAGATTCTTAGTAAAATTATCAATTGCAAAGAAAGATTTGGCAGCCGCCGGAAATTTTTGTTGTAACATTCTACAGGAGTTTATATTTTTGCTATTTTGTGTAATTTATCAATTATTTCGGCATCGAGATAAGAAGGAGCAGAAGATTTATTATTAATCCAATTATAAAGATCATTATCATTTTGATCAAGTATTAAAGAATAGCTTCCAAGTTTTTTTTCATCCATTAAGGATAGGTACTTTTCGGCAAAGCTACCGAGTATATAATCCATTTCTCTGCAACCACGATTTTTACTACGGTAAAAAAGTTTCTTTTGTAAAGAGTTTTTATTTAATTTATTCATCTATAACATCTTGCAAAATTTTTTTATAATAATATTATTAAAATTATCAGATACCAAGATCATTTTAAAATGCTTTAATAATTCAGCACTCAATAAATCCATTCTACATGGGTAAAATTCTATTAACTTTTATTATCAATAACAGCAAAAAAGCGTAAATATGTCGGTTCAAAATATCTGTTCTACAAAAGCTTATGATATGCTAATTTCAAATGATAATGCTGTTCTTGTAGATGTTAGAACTAGAGAAGAGTGGCAGCAAGTGGGGATACCTCATTTAGATAATAAAAATAAGGTGATCTTTCTAAGTTGGCAATTGAATAAAGATTTTGAAGATAATTTTTTATCTATCGTTAACGATAAAATTCATGCAATAATATTTTTTCTGTGCCGTTCAGGATATAGGTCATTTATCGCAGCAAATTTTATAACTAATATAGGTTATAAAAATTGTTATAATATAAGTGACGGCTTTGAAGGAAATAATCAAGATAAAGGCTGGAAACAAAATAACTTACCGTGGCAGTTTTAAGTGAGTACTAATCAAATAATTTTAACGGATCAAGGTGATGATTATGTAAATGTCTGGAGTCACGTGGCTCAAGATCTTTACAATCATTACGGTGAAACTCTATATAATAGCTGGTTTAGTAAAGTCAATTTTATAGAGTCTTCGTTAAATACCGTTATTCTTTGTGCCCCTACTAACTTTGTTAGAGATTGGATAAAATCCAAGTACTCTATGGTCATATTGCAACTATTTCAACATTATAATAATACCATTAAGTCAATTGAAATAATTACTAAAGAGTTACCTGGAACAACCCAAACAGTTATAAAATTACCTACTAAGACTTTTGCCGATATCGGCAGCAGTGAGCTTAATTCGGAAAATATCTTTTCAACCCTTGACGTACGTTTTACTTTCGATAATTTTGTGGTTGGAGCCCCAAATGAGCTAGCTTATGCAGCAGCAAGAGCGGTTGCGGAATCATCAGGTGCGGTTTCTGAGTCTAATCCGCTTTTTCTATATGGCGGCGTAGGGCTTGGTAAAACTCATTTAATGCATGCAATCGGTTGGTACATCAAGCAGAATAACCCAAGCCGCAAAGTGATATACATGTCGGCAGAAAAATTTATGTATCAGTTTGTTAAAGCTCTGCGTAACAAAGAAGTAATCTCGTTTAAAGAGAAATTTCGTTCGGTTGACGTGTTAATGATTGATGATATTCAATTTATTTGCGGTAAAGATAGTACGCAGGAAGAATTTTTCCATACTTTTAATACATTGATTGATAATAACCGTCAAATAGTTATTTCTTGTGATAGATCGCCTTCAGATTTAGATAATATTGAAGATCGGATAAAATCTCGTCTTGGATGGGGCTTAGTTGCCGACGTTCATAGTACTACTTATGAGCTACGACTCGGTATTCTAGAATCTAAGATTGAGCAGATGAACGTTAAAATACCAAAAGACGTAATTGATTTTTTAGCATCTAAAATCGTTTCAAATGTTAGAGAACTTGAAGGAGCTTTAAATAAGGTGATTGCTCATTCTAATTTTACTTTAAAAGAAATTACACTCGAAAACACACAAAATATTTTGCGGGATTTACTGCGTTCTAATGAAAGAATAATTACCGTTGAAGATATTCAAAAAAAGGTAGCTAGCCGTTATAATATTAAGTTATCCGATATGTCTTCATCACGGAGACTACGAGAAGTTGCAAGACCGCGTCAAATAGCCATGTATCTTAGTAAAGCATTAACGCCGAAAAGTCTTGCAGATATCGGTAAAAAATTCGGTAAAAAAGACCACACGACGGTTATGTATGCTATTAAGAAAGTAGAAGAATTACTGGAAAACGATATAGAATTACGCGAAGAGATTAATTTGCTAATGAAAATATTGCAAAACTAAATGTCATACCGTGGTCAAGCTGACTTTGTTGCATGGTCCAAAAAACCGACTCGATGTCATTCCCACGAAAGCAGGAATCCCGGGTAAAGCAAAATAAATCGAGCTTTTAATTGTACAAACTTATTGTGTATAACCTTTAAATTACTGGATTCCCGCTTTCGTGGGAATGACATAAACAGCCATACAATAAAGCCAAAACGTCGCAGGAATGACATAGATATATCAAATGCTCTCAAAAAACGATTCAGTAAAAGAAATTTTTTCAAGATTCTCTGGAAAATACCGAAGTAACAGAATTATAGATAATTATGGTTACGGTGAGGGGGTAGCATATTTCTTACTTAAAAGTTTAAATGAATTAATCTATAAAGAGGAATTACAAATTCACTATCACGACTACGATTATCAAATCCACGCTAATCAAGAATATAGATATATTTTTAAGAAAAGTAATATTACAAAATATTTTATTGCTCCTGAAAAGAGCTTATTTTATCAATTAAAATTTGTTGATGCAGACAGGGTATACTCAAATGATTTGGAGAATTGGAATGTAAAACGAGGAGCGAGTACGCACAGCCTATACTTAATAGGTGAGCATGCGAGTCCTCCGAGGTTTTGCAAAAACAATTCTGCAAATCATTTGAGTATACAAGCTACAGGCAGTCATCTATATGGTAAAGATCAATATAATGCTACCTATGTATTTTTTAAATCCTGATTCATTTACTCTTAACTACCAAGTTCTAGGACCTCAAAAAGACCATAATATTAATACTGTTTTAATCGTATATAGTATTAAGTATGTTCTCCAATTAGTTTAAAATATTCTTTCATACTATTGTCTATATCAGTTGTTTCCAAAGTTTGATTATTATCATCATCATTTGCATCATATATATCTTTTCTTTTAGAAAAGGAAAGTTTTAATCTCTTTTGAGACGAGGTAGGAGAAATAGTTTGATTAAATTGGGGGGTAATATCTTGTAATACATTCTTAGCATATTCAGGTGCATCAATATCATGCCATTCTTTTATTTTAGCACATAAAATTTGTAGAATTTCAGGTAGGATTTTTTTAATTTCTTTCTTGCGAGATGCCTGTTTTTGAGCTAAAAACCCTTCAATATTTTTTAAGCTTTCAGTAAATTCCAAGTAGGTTATTTCAATTAAATCCTTTAAATCTTGAGAAAAATCCTTTTTTTCAAGCAATTTAGTTTTTGCAAGCTTTAAATTGCGTTCTCCTATATTGTTTACTTTAAGAATTAAAGCAGTTAAATTTTGGTCTAATGAATTTAACAAATTTATAGGACAATTCTCTAATTTATGAACTTTTGCTAAAAAAGATTTTATATCATTGCTTTTTACATTATCCATATTTTTGTAAAATTACATTGAAGCTAAGATGTCAAATATTCGTGCTATATTTGCTAGTTTATAATTATTTAATTTTTTACTAAGCCATTCTATTAATATATTACCTTCTTTAATAAGTAATAGATTACCATTTTGTACATTTGTAGTGCCATAATCTATTGGACAGGAATTTGGTAACACATATTTATAGTTTCTCAGTATACCTCTTGTTTGAGCAACGGCATGCTCAGCAGACATAGGAAAAAACTCCTTATATGATAAAAATATAGGAGCCGTAAATAAGGTTGCATTATTTCTATGCGTTGCAAGCATAAATAACCAATGTGTTAACTTTTCTGCAAAGTAATTTAGTTTTCACGGTAATTCTTCTATATTTTGTGTCGATGCTTTAGCATGCACAACTTCAAATATACGTTTTATAATAGCATGTTTATATTCATGTTCTTGCTCAAATTTAGATAAAATTTCATCATACTTTCCTAAGCCAGGTACATCTGTTTGTACATTACCGGTTTTATAATGTACTATATGATTAATTGTAAAAGTTTCTTCTTTAGTATTTGAGATCTTACATACAGTAGATAAATCACTATTTATTTCTTCTAAAATCCGGTGCTTTAGCTGATTTTTATTATTCCTGCCAATCATTTCAGCAAAAGCTAAAAGTCCTTTAGAATTATGTATGGGTTATTACTTATACTTTTTTAAGTTGATATTACTGTTTTGCAATTCTTGTAATAATACTTTCTTTGCATGCTGAGCAGTAATACCGTCTGCTAAAGCAAATATCTTAGGAAGAGAGTGATTTGGATTAAATACACAGTGCAATAGCTTTTGATAATCCTTATCACTTATATTTTCTTTGTTATAATCTTTAAATAATTATGTTTATTAAAAGCAGTTTTGATAATATCAAAATATTCTTCGTAATAATCATTATCTACAACTAATATTTCAGATTTAATTTTTTTATAAATATTTCTAATAGTAGAATATTTAAAAAATCTATCAGCTAAATTATGTAATACTAAACCTAGTTTAAGTTTAAAATCTTCAGAGTTATATATATAATTAATATCTAGTATATTTTTAAGTAAAAAATTAAGATACTTAGGTGAAGTATAATTTTCTTTTAACTCTTCATCAGAGGAGCTATCAAAGTTTTCGTATTTTAGCATTATTATTTATAGTAGAATTAGTGTTAAATTATTTAGAAAAAAATATCCCTATAAGGGGGGTTAAAGTATCTAGTATCTCCGTAAGGGCACTGAAATCAGCTCTATATAATAAATCATTTGTAGTACATAATTCTTTAATATCTAAAGTTTGTCCAGTATTTCCCTCAAAACAATATATAAATGCCAAAACTTCCATAATTTTCTTATCTTTAACAAATTTAAATAATCGTTCTTTTCCATAAGTTATTGTATCTTCAACATCAGCTAAATCTTTCTCTACTCAAGGCATCATTGTATTTACTTCTTGAGCTAATAACTGAGGATCTATATTACTAGGATGACCTAGCATATCTCATACCATTATAGTTATAATATTAGCTATATACTAAAATATTAATCATTAATCAAGTTTTCTTTACTAATAGTTACAATTTATTGTATAAGTTAAATTATGTTCAGTTTATACAGATAAGTTTATTGACAAAAGTTAATTTTTATTGTATTTTGCTCTCTTGTTATTGTTGAAAGGTGGTTATGGTAGATATAAACAATAATAAGATTAGCTTAGCACTATTTGAAGGCGGCGGAGTAAAAGGAAATATCCATTTAGAAAAATTAAAAATAATAGAGCAAATAACTGGTAAGCCTACCTGTGAGATATTCGATTTTACTGGAGGGACCAGTGTTGGAGGACTTATTCCTATTTTGCTTAATTTACCGAATCCTAATAATCCCGGAAAACCTTTATTCAGTGCAGAACAAGCTCAAGAACTGTTTGAAGAAATGGCACACGATATTTTTCCGGCAGGATTAACTTTTAGAAAATTTTGGAGTTTTAATGGCTTATTCAGCCATAAATTTTCTCCTGAACCATTAGTAAAATTATTGAAAGAATATTGTAAGGATTATACCCTCAAGGATTTAATCGGTGATGTTGTAGTTACAGGTTATGATTTAAATAATAAACAAAATCCTCTTATGACCTTCTCTACTATAGAGGCTAGACAAAGTGAAGAGAATGATTATTACCTTTCAGATATAATACAAGGCATCACTGCAGCACCTGGATATTTCCCCAGCCACAATTTCCGTAATATAACCAATACTAAATTACATAAAATTATTGATGGTGGAGTATATGCTAATGACCCAACCTTACAAACATGGCAATTATTAAAAGAAAATAACTATCACATAGACAACGCTTTGTATTTATCATTAAAAGAAGAAAATAATGATGATTACCAAACTGTTTGTTGCGGCGGAGGCATAATAGAACTATTAAAAAATAATATGCCCGGTAAAATATTAGCAGCAACACAACAAGCTGATGAAATAACCGCTCAAAGCATTTTTGGTAATAAATTAATAGAAATAGCTACTTATATTCCGGGAAAACATGCTGAGATGAGTAATTCTAGTACTGAAAATCTGCAAGCACTAAAAGAATTTGCTAAAAAATCTATATATGGAAGCTCCACCTTTAGAGATGCACCTTATAATAACAAGTTTAAAGAAGCTATTGATAAAATAATAAATAATTATAATGCAAATAACCCTAACGACCAAATTGTTATGAATGATTTTTATAAAGAGTTATTCCATATTAATACTTCTAATAACGCACTTGATAAAAGTTTTGAAAAGGAAGAGGATATAGCAAACAACGAGGATGCAGTTAATACACCGATAGCTCAAGCTCTAGATTCTAAGGATATAGAACCTAGAAAAGAAGAATTATTAGCAGGTATCAAGGAGTTTTTTAATCCATTCATCGAAAAAAATCCAGAAGCAAAAGCAGATATAGAGAATTTTTTACACGAAATAAAAGATTTGACATTAGCAGAAATTGAAAACGGTATTGTTAGTTTTAAAGAAGCTAGCTTAAAATGGCAAGCCGAGCAGAATAACCTTGATGTATTTAGTAGCTGTAGTATGGAAGCCTTAAAAGAGGATATGACTCTTGAGGGTGAAGAGCATACAGATGATGTACCATGTTATCTCTAACTTTCTTAATGTCATTCCCGCGTAGGCGGGAATCCAGTCAAAAAAGTATAAATATGCTAGGCTTTTAAAACTAAACGCTCGATTTATCTCTCTTTACCCTGGATTCCTGTTTTCGCAGGAATGAGACATCGAACGCTTTCTTCGAGCCATACAACAACGCCCACAGCTGCTCACAATGACGACACCTGTTTTTAGTTAGGAATATTTGACTTTTTCTTATATAAAATCCAAATACAGTAAAACGAAATAGCAGAGCTAATACTTAAAACGAGGCATAATAAAGCAAAATTGCTTATCGTTGCGCTGTGTATTTTAGAAACCAAATAAGTTACAGCAGCGATAACTACGTAGTATATTGCACCAAATATAGATCCTGCTGTACCTGTTACTTTAGCATAATCCTTCAGTGCATAACGAAGCGTCATAGGGATAAGTAGATTATGCCCAACCATATGAATCATCATCGGTACAAATATCATAGCGATTGCAAGATTATGACTCGTTGAAATAACTTCTAATATAAAAGCATTTACCGCAAATAATATACAACCGCACAAACTAAAAATAAATCCTAAACCCATAACTTTTTTATCGTGTACATGGCATTTTTTTATTAAATATCCTCCTAAAACGCCTCCAAAGATAGCGGCAAAAGATAACAAAAACACTAATTTACCGTAAAAAGATGGCGAAACTTTCATTTTATCAATAAAAATAAAAGGAGCTTCTATGCAAAAACCGTAATACATGCCGTTAAATGCACCTATGATAAAAGCATATAACCAAAGAATTTTATCTTTAATAATTACCTGCAAAACCTCAGAATATTTACTGCTTTGGGAAAAATCTATATAAGAATTTGTTTCAGGTAAAACTTTATAATATAAAGCTAATAATATAGTACCGGTAAGGCTAAAAAATACAAAAACATAATGCCAGCTTGAATATTCTATAATATAGCCCCCTATAGATGAACCTAGAGAAGGGATAAATAACAGCCACGGAGATAAGCTAGCATAGACATATGATAACTCTGAGCCTTGATAGGAGTCTCTAGCCATAGCCTGCCCAATAACAGAACCTACACTTATACCGAAAGCTTGCACAAAACGAGCTATCATCAGCATTTCTATATTAACGGCAAAAATGCTAATAATTGAAGATACAACATAAATAAAAAGCCCTAATAAAGCTATAGGTCTCCTGCCGTAAATATCCGATAATCTGCCGAGTGATAATATACCAAGAGCAAACCCTAGAAAATATAATGTAGACGTAATTTGAGTGAGACCGCCGTCAATGCCGAAATATTTGGTTAAACTCGGTAATCCTGAAGTATAAATTGTTTCCGTAGTCGGTGATAAAATAAATAAGCATAGAAGCATCCATGCCGGAATCTTCGCAATAATTTTCATAAATGATTTTTTTATTTCGGTTCATCGAGTTTTATCGATTAATCCGCTCCAAATAAATTTTTTCCGTTATCATTTTTAATCTTTCTACTCTCTCAATCAAGTAAAGTAACTGCTCTCTGCTAATTCTATAATTTTTATCATATCTTGGCATCAACGTAAGCTTTTGCTAGTAATTCAAAACATTCTTTTTGTTCGGGAGACGATTGCAGAAATACTTTAAGTAGTTCAACATTATAATTTGCACAATATCCACCTAGCTTTCTTATATCGTGTAACTTTGGTTTGTAACGGGCAAAAACTAATAAAATGCTACTGTCAACACTTTCCAGTGGCTTGATGCAGCTCAAAAGCACTTTTACTAAAATCACCTCTTTCTAATGGGTATTTACAATCAATAAAAAAACTCTTGCCTCTACCAAACCAGTATTCATAATCTTCTTTAGCCATTTCTTTTACTTCACTCCAAGGCAAATTTTTAGCTCGAGAAAGCTGCTCGCCACTATCATATAAAAGAATACCTTCATTCTTAATATCGGTATAAAAATAACGCCCTTTTTCAAGCTTGTCATTTACCTCACTTATAGATTCGCATATTATAGATATCCAAGGTTCTAGCGAAAAAACCTCGGCTTTTCTTAAGCCTGTTTGTTCTAACCTTTTTTCTATCTTAGATTCTACCCTTAAAGTAGCATGCTCCTTAAATTTACCTTTTTTTCTACTAAAAAGTCAAAATCACTTGTATAACTATAAGTAATATGATCTTCCGTATACATATCTTTAACCCAATCACCTCTAGCATACGAGCTATACAAGATAATCAGGGCAATTTTATCCTTGGCAACAGCCAAAAAATTTGCTGCACTATATAATCAAGCCTATATTGAACTTCAAGAGACCGTTTTGGTCAAATTGTTTTCATAGCTGATCGTTATTTAAACGTTAAATCTAAAATGTACTATATCTCCATCCTGCATTTTATATTCTTTACCCTCTAAACGCATTTTACCTACTTCCTTGGCTTTTGCTTCACTACCGAGATTTATGTAATCTTTATAGCCGATAACTTCCGCTCTGATAAAACCTTTTTCAAAATCGGTATGAATAATACCGGCAGCAGCCGGTGCAAGTGTGCCGTCTTTAAAAGTCCAGCTATGGGCTTCCTTTGGTCCTATAGTAAAAAAGCTTTTAAGGTTTAAAAGATTATACCCCTCTTTAATGACTTTACTAAGCCCTGTTTCGTCTAAACCTATAAATTTTAAAAACTCTTCCTTTTCTTCCATACTTTCAAGTAAAGCAATTTCAGCTTCTATTTTTGAAGAAATTACGACACTTTTAGCATTTTCTTTCTTTGCTCTTTCCGCTACTAATTTTGTAAATTCATTACCTATAGCTGCATCTTTTTCAAGTACGTTACATATATATAAAACGGGCTTAGAGGTAATTAACTGCAATTGTTTTAAATTATCAACTCCTAAAGCTTCATTTAGCACTCTTACAGGTTTATCCTCACCTAATACCTTATAAACCTCTTTTAACAGCTCTATCTGCTCTGCCATTGCTTTATCGCCTGACTTCAAGCGTTTTTCACTTGTAGCTAAACGCTTTTCAACCGATTCTATATCGGCAAGTATTAATTCCGTTTCAATAATCTCGAGGTCATGCAGCGGATCGACTTTGTTATGTACGTGCGTTATATCCTCATCTTCAAAACAACGCAGTACGTGCAGTATTGCATCGACTTCCCTGATATGAGATAAGAACTTATTACCTAGCCCCTCCCCTTTGCTTGCTCCTTTAACAAGCCCTGCAATATCGACAAACTCAATATAAGACGGAATAATTTTACCGCTTCCGGCTAAGCTTGCTAGTTTATGCAAACGCGCATCAGGCACTAAAACTTTGCTGCTATTAGGCTCAATAGTACAAAACGGATAATTAGCGGCATCTGCAGCCTGACTTGCCGTTAAGGCATTAAATAACGTCGACTTACCGACATTCGGCAACCCAACAATTCCGAGTTTTAGTGTCATAAATTTTTCCGTAAATAATACATTTATAGAATCTTTTTCGTAACCGTGCATAGCAAATTCAATTTTATACCCCAGTTTCTCATAAAACGATTTTGCTTGGAAGTCCATAGTAACAAGATGAATAAAATTACAGCCTCGTTCACGTGCTAAATCCTCAGCCTTTTGCATTAGTACAGTACCATAATTTTAGTTTCTTATATTTTCATTAACAAAGAGTGAATCAATGTAAAATCCTCCCAAGAACTCATACCGCTAATTCCTACAACAAAATTTTTATCCTGATCTAAACAGGAAAATGAAAAAGATTCAATATCTCCTACTAACCCCTTTTGTTCTCTAACATCTTTGTTCAAAGCTTCAATAATTATAGTGCTATGAGTTCTATCCATTTCATCAGCATAAACAATTTCAAAATTTTGTGTCATAAATCTTTGCTGTTTAGTTTTAATATCGTTTTCCTGTCATTGCGAGGAGATGCGTAGCATCGACGTGGCAATCTCGTGAAATAGTATAGAATTCCTGAGATTGCTTCCGTCAAAACTTACAGTTTTTCCTCGCAATGACGAGTTGGTATCCACGCAGCAATGCCGATCAAGTCGTAGGAATAACATTGAATATATCAAGCTATCTTATTCTTAAATTCTTCTAACTTATTCTCTAATATTAAACCAAAGTTACTAGTGATTCTATCTATAGCTTGCATTACTGTTTCATACTCCGGTTTAGAGAAATTATTAAGTACGTAATCTGCTACATCCTGATTATTTTGCGGTCTACCAACTCCAATCCTAATCCGGTTATAATTATTACCTATAACCCCATCAATCGACTTTAAACCATTATGCCCGCCATTACCGCCACCAGTTTTTAATTTTATTCTACCTGTTTCTAAATCAATATCATCATGAATAACAAAGATTTTTGCGGGGTGGATATTATAATATGTTTTCACCGATATCACTGACTTACCGGACAAGTTCATATAGGTGGTAGACTTTATAAAAATTATCTTTTGTCCATCACTAATAGTTTCAGCAATTTCACAATTGAATTTTTTCTTTGTACTAAATGATGAATTATATTGGTTTGCTATTTTCTCTATAGCAATAAAGCCAACATTATGCCTCGTATATTGATACTCTTTTCCTGGATTACCAAGACCAATAACAAGAATCATAATAATTTACCTAATAAATAGTAATGGAAAATTTTTGAAGAAATATTGATTTGCAAGAAGTACAGAATAATGTCATTCTTAGCTCAGCATTATTGCGTGGATCGAAAAACCTACTCGATGTCATACCGTGGCTTGACCACGGTATCCAGCAAAAAAATTAACAAGGACTGGATACCGCTACAAACTTGCAGTATGACAATTAAAGATTACCGGATTTCCGCTTCTAGCTAGGAATGGCATCAAACGAGCCAAACAACAACACCTACGAATCCTCGCAATAACGATTTAAGTATCTAAGCAAGGTCCTTATCGTGAGAATTTTATCTTACTTCCCTGCTTCAGCGGCTTGTTGTTCCCCTTCAGCTTCAGTTTTTGCTCCTCTACGTCCTATAATAGTTGCAAGGACAAATTCTTTTTTTGTAACAAAACTACATCCTTTCGGTAATTCTATTTTTGACGATTTTAGCGAAGTAGCCATAGGCATATTAGTAACATCTATAGTTACGTTTCTTGGGATATTATTAACATCACATAATAAAGTAACTCTTCTTTTTACTATATTAAAGTATCCACCTCTTTTAACGCCTAAAGCTCTTTCTTTCCCTTCATATACTACAGGTACTTCCATTGTTTGGGTTTTCTCTTCTAAAAAGACAAAATCAACATGGCGTACTATATCCGTAACAGGGTGTAATTCTACAGCCTTCGGCAATACTTTATATTTTTTCTTATCAATTGTTAAATGAATTAACTGAGAGATAAAAGCCGGCTTTCTATAATATTTAGTTATTTCCTTTTCTTCCAAAGAAATACTAACAGGTGTTTTACCCGCTCCATAAATAATAGCCGGAATACGCCCTGCTCTTCTTAATGCTCTTGCTGCTCCCGTACCGAATTCCGTGCGGGATTCCGCTTCAAGTTCTAATATTTCACTCATTATTACTCCATATTAACTTATAATAAATCTTCATTATCATACTTAAGTACAATTAAAAATTCAAGTAAATTAATTTTTGACTAGAATATAGGAGTAATATATTCCTTAGTTAAAATTCTTTAATTTATTGGATAAAGAAATTTAGTTCTAACCGAAATTATTTTGTAAGGAAATTATGAAACAGATACAACCTAAGCGTATTACAAATCCCTCAAACTGTGGAGAAGAAATTGCTGCCAAGGACATATAATAAGGATTTGCTCCTTGAATCTATTATGTACTCTTCTGACGCTGACTATATTGGGGATGACAGCGAGAGTGAAGATAGTGAAGATGACGATTCTTATGCATCAATACTCTTGTTAAAAATTAAAGAACCGGAATGCAAAATTCACTTAGATTTAGTTAGTATATTACATATGTGCTACCAAGCAAATGTTAGAGAACAAGCAGAAAATGCGGAGGTTTCTAATTTAGACAATGAAAAGCAGGTAATTACATGTAGCACAACTCCAACAATTCTGTACCGAAAGTTCAATTGAATCTATGATAACATCAAAAAGCAACATAGATGCTGACAAAATTATCTTACCTTTCCCTTCTGTAGAACAACAAAGACAATTAGGGAAATTATATCGTTCTGAAAGTGATGGAGCCGGTGAAAATATAATTAAAATTTTTAAAGAGCTTTACCCTTCTAATTCTGACAATGGTAACGTTGGAATAGTAATATTATTAGGTGATGAAAAGGGGTCATACGGCAACCTAAATCTATGGGATATTTAAAAATTTATGAGTTTGCAGAGATAATCTAGCACCGCTTTCTAATGCTAATTTTACTGCTAACTCATTATTTTTGCCATTAAGTCTTTGGTCGTTTTGATCCATAGGTTGAATAAAAACCGGTATATTATAAGAGGTTTGCCCTACTTCCGGTATGAGACTATATTCTAAAATATTTTTAGCAACGATAAATTTCACCGCACTAATTTTAGGCAATAAATCTTCTCTTATTTTACTATAACCGGTTTTACCTACCTTCGGCGAACAAATTATAGACACTTCTTTTGGCAAAGAACGATATAACGTACCGTTAGTCTCTATTTGCACTTTAACATCTCGGTCTAATAACTTCTGACATAATAACTCTATAGGTTGACGCATCGGCTCACCGCCGGTTATTACTACTAAATTAATCGATTTTTCATTTTTAGAATTCAATGCCAGACTTTCTACTTTATTCAAAATCTTATCTATATCTACTAAATCAAAATCTTCAAACTCCGTATCACAAAAATTACAAGCAAGATTACATCCTCCAAGCCTAATAAAGATCGCAGGACAACCTACAAAAATGCCCTCCCCTTGTATAGTCTTAAAAATAGACTGTACCTCTAACTGAGTACCGTCACCGTTTAATATGCTTCTTTTAGGATTTTGTCCAAACATTTTTAAATTATTATCGATTGATTAAAGACATTATAGTACATTTTTATAAAAAAATCTTGCAATAACTAAA